>JAFGMP010000388.1 GCA_016927495.1 Candidatus Latescibacterota bacterium
TATCCTCAATGGGCGCTTGATGCAACGCATAAAAAGTCGAAGCGTCAAACAAAAAGTGGGAATGGCGAACAATTGTTTTTTCTATAAAATCTACCTTGATTAATATATCAGCAATTAAGCATAAATTTGGAGCAAATAATGTCATCGAAAGCAAAAAGTTCTGTCAAACATCTATTTTCGACTGAAATAATCAATCAAGCCGGGGAAAAAAATACTCTCGAAACGATTCGTCTCTCGGAAAATGCACTCACGGTACTCCAGGCGCGGTATCTCAAAAAAAATGATCGCGGTGAAGCCATTGAGACTCCTCACGACATGTTTTTGAGAGTTGCTCGGGTTATTGCCGACGCAGAAGACCTTTTTGGCAGCGGCAACATGAAAGAACGTCTCGGCACACTTTTTTATAACATGATGGTCACCGGCGAGTTTCTTCCGAATTCTCCGACACTTATGAATGCGGGCCGTGAACTGGGACAGCTATCGGCATGCTTTGTTCTGCCCATAGAGGATTCCATGGAATCCATTTTCCAGTCGGTAAAAGATGCTGCGCTGATTCATAAAAGCGGTGGCGGGACAGGTTTCTCGTTCTCACGACTTCGCCCGAAAAACGATGTGGTACAGACAACACGCGGTATATCGAGCGGACCGGTATCGTTTATGGCGGTTTTTGATGCCGCGACTGAAACTATCAAGCAGGGCGGCACACGGCGCGGCGCAAATATGGGAATTCTTCGTGTCGACCATCCCGACATCCGTGAGTTCATAACCTGTAAAATGGACCACAGCCGTTTTAACAACTTCAATCTTTCCGTGGCAGTTACCGATGCTTTTATGGACGCAGTCAAAGCCGATGGTGAGTATGATCTGATAAATCCCCGAACCGGCGTTGTGGTACGTAAAGAAAACGCCCGTGATATATTCAACCTGATTGTGGAAAACGCACATGGAAGCGGCGAACCGGGTGTCATTTTCATCGACCGCATCAACGAGAATAACAAGCTGTCACATTTAGGCGCGATAGAATCAACAAACCCATGCGGAGAACAACCCCTTCTGCCGTACGAGTCGTGCAATCTGGGTTCGATAAACCTTGCGGCTATGGTTACGGATCACGAGGGACAGCAGGTGATTGACTGGGAGCATCTGGGAAGAACAGCGCATCTCGCTGTTCGTTTCCTCGATAATGTTATCGAGGTGAATAAATATCCCATAGAGAAGATCGCTGAAGAAACACTTAAAAACAGAAAAATCGGTCTTGGTGTAATGGGATTCGCCGATTTATTAATCAAACTTGGCATACCCTATGATTCTGAGGATGGTGAACGTATAGCGGAACAGGTTATGGAATTCATAAACCGTGAATCGAAAGAGGAATCCCGTCACCTTGCCGCTGAGCGTGGTGTTTTCTCCACGTTTGAAGGCAGCGAGTACGACAGAGCGGGAGATCCACCGCTGAGAAACGCCACGACAACAACCATTGCTCCCACCGGTACAATAAGTATTATTGCTTCGTGTTCGAGCGGTATCGAACCTTTATTTGCCGTCGCATATAAACGAAATGTGCTCGATAACAGGGAACTTATCGAATTTCATCCGATTTTTCGCTCAATGGCTGAAGATATTGGAATTTTCAATGAAAAATTAACAACTGCAGTCACAGGCTCCGCCTCTCTCCAAAACATCGATGAACTGCCAGGCGAGTTCAAACGTGTGTTTCGTACCGCAGTGGATGTGCCGGTCGACTGGCATATCCGTATCCAGGCGGCCTTTCAACGGCACACCGACAATGCTGTTTCTAAAACGATAAACTTCCCGCAATCGGCAACCGCCGATGAAGTTGCCACTGCATATATAAGAGCGTTTGACGCAGGACTTAAAGGTATCACCATTTACCGTGACCAATCCCGTAATGAACAGGTTTTAACGGTACGGGAAAAGGAGATTGTCGAAACTTCTGCAGGCAGAAACCGTATTGCGCCGCGCCCAAGGCCGTCGGTAACTACCGGAGCAACCGAAAAACTTCAGACCGGCTGCGGTAAATTGTATGTTACGGTTAACAGTGACGAGGACGGACTTTGTGAGGTGTTCTGCCAGATGGGACGGTCGGGTGGATGTACTGCGAGCCAGTCCGAGGCAGTCAGCCGCCTTATATCGCTTGCGCTCCGAAGCGGCATAGGTCTCGATGAGATTGTATCGCAGCTAAAAGGCATACGGTGCCCGTCCCCTATTTGGAACAACGGTAAGCTGATTCTGTCATGCTCAGATGCGATAGGTACAGCGCTGTCACGCTATCTGAATCAGGGAGAAAACGGTGCAAACAACGAACAGATTCCGGTATTTACTCAGGATGCTGATTTTGTAAAACTTACGTCGTCACTGCCCTCGAAAAAGAAACCGAGAGGTGAAATGGCGGGTATCTGCCCCGACTGCGGCGGTGTTCTCGAACACACGGAAGGATGTATTGTATGCAGAATATGCGGTTTTTCCAAATGTGAATAATATATGATTGTTTTTTTCAGGAAAGGTGAAACGATATGATGTTTTGTCCCTCGATTCTTTATTGTATGAAATGGTTTGTCTTTTTCCTGTTTATTTTGACTGTCGCCGGTTGTATTTCTACCAATGTTGAATCTCCGGCAATCAAAGTCGGCCTCGGTGAAACAGTCATCACACCGGGTGAAAATGTCAGAATGCGCGGTTTTGCACGAAGCCAGATTTCAACCGGTATACATGATGATCTCCATGCCCGAAGCCTTGTTTTAGAAGGCGAAAACGGAAATACAGCCGTACTGATGACAGTGGCTCTTTGTGGAATGAGCGAGGATTACGCCAAAACGATACGCGCGGGGATAACCGAAAAAACAGGGATTCCCGGCGATAACATTGTCATTTCCTGTACTCACACTCATGCAGGGCCGAATGTGGGTAGTTCGCATGATACATTCAATAAAGAAGATGTTGATGAATCGGTCGCCAGCCCCGAATACCGTAAACATCTGGTTGACCAATGTGTTGCCAGCGCAGTTCTGGCATGGGAAAGCCGGGTACCGGGCCGTATCGGCATAAAAGAAACCACAGTGATGGAACTTGGCAGAAACCGGAGGCGACTCCTTTACGGAGGACTGCATCCCGATCCGGAGGCCGCTGTTATAAAGATCGAGGATGCAGCGGGAAAATTATTGGGTGTTGCATTCAATTACGGATGTCATCCATCGGCGCTCGACTGGCGTAACACGCTCTTCTCCGAGGACTGGCCGTATTATGCGATTCAGGGGATAAAAAAAGAGGTTGGCGAAAATGTATGGGTAGCCTATTATCAGTCGGCAGAGGGCGACATCAATGTAGGGTACTCCTCCGAACTCTCCGCAGTCGGAGCCGATATGCCAATACGTAACTATGAATACATCGAGATCAAAGGTAATCAAATGGCGGATGCGGTGCTTAAGGCACTTCCTGAGATAAGCACATCGGGGCGCCCCGAAGTTGACGTGACAATCGACCGTTTTGATTATCCGCTTAGAGACAGCTACCCGGTGACGCTTGAACAGGCAAAGAAGGACGCTGAAGACGCAAAAACACGTCTCGAACACATGGAAAAAATACCCGAATTCCAAAACACCCGCTTACTCGATGAAGCTCAGGTTGATTTTTTTCAGACAGATCAGCGGTTTCGGGCCGCCGAGCGGTTTTACAAAAATGAAGACCGTCCCGCGACAAGAAGTATCGAACAACAGGCGGTTCGTATCGGAGATGCGGTTTTTGTTACTTATCCCGGAGAGCTTTTCTCGGAAATCGCACTCGCAATCAAACAGCAGTCACCGCTGGAGAAAACATTTGTCATAGGAGTTACCTGCGGGCCCGGCGGGTACCTGCCATCAGCAAAAGAATTCATCGAGGGTGATTACGAGGTTAACGGAAGCGCATACAGCCCGAAAACCGAACAGGTTTGTATCGATTCATCGCTGACACTGATACGCCGTATAACTGACTGAAAAACAACTAAGGGTTATTGCAGAACTTTCATTTTGAGGCGCATTCTTTTTCGGATATTGACTTGCTTGTTTGTGCATTTCAAAGGTATTTATTTATAAAATGAACGCAGGGACAGTTTATAATCTGTCCCTGCTGAATAATCATTTTACCGGTAATCTCATTTTAAAACCATCGGATGTGACAACGAGTTTCATGTAAGAATTATAAGGACATATGTACAATAATTACTTATGCTTCATTATTATCAATTAATGTCCTTTAGTATATCCTGATCAATGGCAAATCCGATATTTTTGTTGAGATTTTCCGCAGTAATGATGCCGTGTTGTTTTTCGAACCGTTCCACTGCTTCATTTAGTGACTTCAGGAAGGCTTTGGCATGAATCGGCCCCATAACGACCCGTGAAACAACTTTGCCGCGTGAATTACCGGGAAGAAAACGGGCAAAATCAAAGATAAATTCTGAATTATTACTCGCTATGAACGATATATTGGCATAGGTGCCATCAGCTATATCATCTTTTATTTCAATTCTGACCTGACGGTTTTGCGGTTGATTATTTGGCAATTTTGACATGCTTCCTCCTTAACGGGTATGGCAATATATGACATGTAATGAGTAATATATAAAGGTATTGAACTTTATAGGCGTAATAAAGAGAAAAATGCGTAAATATTATTTAGAACTGGCAACAAATAATCTTAAATGTTAAAAACCATGTCCGACATAAAATACACAATGGTTTACATTATAAAGATAAACAGAGATGCCTTGGTTGATAATATTGCTTTTAGATTAACGGTTTGAAGGCTGATAGTGTGCTTTTCGGGAAAATTTCATACCGGACGGAATGGCAGTATAAAAGATGCATGAGTAATATATAAAGTTATTGACATTATGGAGATTAAAACTATATTGGTAAAACAATGAATATTTGGATATTTAGAAAAAATTCTGATAAATCATGTCTGTACGGAAGGTTTTAACTAATGTCAGATATATATAAAATATGGTCGGTGACACTGTATGAAGTAAAGTCCCTTATCAGAAGCAAGATTTTTATACTGTATTACCTTATGATTTTCTTGTTTTTTTTCATAAGCACCATGCAATTACATGATCAATGGAATGCACACTGTATATCATCGTTTATTCCATATAATTTCATAAAGAATTTTAATCTTATTCAGGCATTCATTTGTGTTTTGCTTGTTTCCGATTTTTTTTCCAATGAAATTTCTCAGAATACGATCGATTCAATTCGAATCAGATCATATACCAATGCAGAATATATAATCGGAAAGTCTCTCGGCATTTTTGCTGTCCTGTTTATTATCAATATTTTCTATTCTCTTGGTGCAATTCTTGTTAATATTCTTATATTCAGCGATGTTTCAGTCAAATTTATATGCTATCTGTATTACCCTCTTCTTCTGACCGCACCGACTCTCATTTTTCTTATCGGAATAACCTCAGTTGTGTCTGTGTTATTTGTATATCGTGCTGTAACGATTATCCTGATGTTCGGTTACATTACAATCACTATTATTATAGGGGGATGTTATTATAACATATTTGATGTTTTATGTTGGAGAATACCGTTTGTTTATTCTGATTTTACGGGATTTGGTAATCTACCGTTACTAATTTGTCAGAGACTGATATACACATTGACAGGTTTGAGCGGTATTTTTATAACCGCTTTTTTTCTAAAGAGGCTTCCTCAATCAAAGACCGCATACAGATTGTCAGTTATCATTCCTGTTTTGTTTTTAACGGGAGTGACTTTTCTAAGTATCCGTTTACATGACACTCTTTTATCGGGAAAAGTGTTGCGACATGATATAAACGAATTAAATAAAACCATGGTTGAACAACCTCAGGTATCGGTCACCGGTTATGATTTAGACCTTATTCATAACGGCGATGAAATTGAAGTTGAAGCAAATATAATAATAAAAAATTTCAATAATTTTCCCGTAAATCGATTAATTTTCAGTCTTAATCCGGGTCTTGAAGTAATAAACATTGGAAGTGGAGGGAAGAGACTAAATTACGAACGTAATCTCCATATTTTATCTGTAGAGCCACCGGGGAAAACACTTCAATCAAATCAAACCGATTCTCTTAGTATCCATTACAAAGGTAGAATTAATGAAGAAGCATGTTATCCCATTATCGATGAAAATGAAAGAAAAGAAAGAAACTTGATCTATAGTTTTAATATTGAAAAACGGTATGCATTTATAACTTCCAATTATGTGCTGCTAACTCATGAAAATCTATGGTATCCTGTTGCGGGAGTTATCGGTGGGCACGTTAATACCCAAGGTTTTAATAAAAATTTTGCGAATTTTAAACTCGCTGTTACAACTAAAAGATCGTTAACAGTCATATCGCAAGGGCATTCTGAGAAAACCGGTGAAGGAAAATATCTTTTTGTGCCTGAAGAACCATTGCCACAACTCTCACTCGTTATTGGTAATTATGAAAAGAAATCAACTACTGTCGATAATATTGAATACTCAATTTATGTAAAAGAAGGTCATGATTATTTTTCACGACATTTTAAAAATATCGGAGATTTACTGCCTGCAACAATCAAAAAGATAAAACAGGATTTTGAGTTAAGAACAGATATAGCATATCAATTCCCCAGGTTTTCACTAGTTGAAGTTCCGGTTCAGTTCATCGCCTATCAAAGTGAATGGGGAATAAACTCCGCAACGGTTCAACCGGAACAAGTTTTTTTGGGTGAAAAAGGCGTATATTTTCGACACTATGGTGATTTTAAATATATACATAGAGTGATTGTTGGAACACCGGGATACAGATTTGAATCTCCCGGTGAAATTGAGGATGCAATGTTGCGGTATTTTGCCAAATTTAATTTCACAGATATAACCACGCAGCATCAACTGGTATGGTTCAGAAAAGAAAAAATGTCAGAGCCCGGTCTTTCTTTGGATGAACTGGGTTTAGGTTCATCCTATCCTTTATATGAATATAATTACAATCTGTACCCTCTCTATTATTGTCATACAAATCATATAGCTTCTAACCGTATCCCTTTTTCCGATAGTGTAATCAGTTATTATTTAAGATCAAAATTAATTCATCATTATACATCAGGTTTCGCTGTTAATGAATCTATACCTATAAAAACGAAAGTAGTAAGAACCCTTTCGCAAAAAAGTTTAAAAGAAATAATTTCCGATACCGAATTCAAATTAATCCCCGGTGTAGCGCTAAAACTAAAAGCCGAATATCTTTTTATGTATATGTTTTCAAAAAGTGGAATTGGTAAAGAGAATTTTGACTCGGTTCTTCATAGTTTTTTATCCAAAAACAGATTCAAAACGGTTGATTTAAATGACTTCAGTGAAGCAATTGCAAAAGAATTCGACATTGACTTTGAATCCATCCTGATGGATTGGTATCATCAAAAGAAGTTGCCCGGATACAAAGTCTATGATTTAAAATATGCCGGATTATATGACAATAACAGACTAAAGTATCAGGTGTACCTTACCATACAGAATATATCCGATGTCGATGGCGTTGTCTATGCAATGATGGACAATGGCGGAATCATTGGTGAACGTTATACATTTCTTAAAGGGCACCAGACGAAACAGATTGGTATGATATTGGATAAAGAACCTGTATATGGGATAAGAATCGATCCGTTTATTTCCCGGCATTATTTTTATATCGATAACTATCTTGATAAATACGAAGCCGACAAAAATGAGGTGCTGTTTGAAGGCGAGCGTGTGATTGATTCTCCGGCAAAACCGGATTTCATTCAAATCATTGTTGATAATTTGGATCCGGGTTTTCAGATTTTATCACAGCCTGGAAAAAGTTTTGTAATGAAATACCTTTTTAAAAACACTAATGATGATAGTAATGAATTCAAGGCATTCAATATACGTAAGCCTCCCGGTAAATGGAGATATGGTTTTTGGGAACATTTTTACGGTGATCCTGAAACATCCGCATATTACATAAGGTCAGGCCAGGGTAATAGCAGCGTTTCATGGAAAGCGGAAATACCGGAAAATGGCAATTATGATATATACTACTATACTCCACACCATAATAATTTCAGATTTCCGCTTATTAAATATGCTTGTACTGATTTGAATTTTCTTGTATACCACGATGAAGGTGTCGATGATGTGACCCTGGATATCACCAACACACAGAAGGTATGGAATAATATTAATAATTATACTCTGAAAGGCTGGACATATATTGGTACGTATAGATTATCAAAAGGTACTGCAACAGTTGAATTAACCGATAAATCAACGGGACCATTTGTCTACGCCGATGCAGTCAAATGGGTAAAAAAGTAGATTTGAAATTATCCGAAAGAGATATTCGAAATAATAAGAAAATATTGTCTGAACCGCAGATAACCATGATTAAATGATGA
>JAFGMP010000389.1 GCA_016927495.1 Candidatus Latescibacterota bacterium
TGCATGAAACTGACTCACGAACTCGGTAAACGCATTGTGTATGATCCGGATGTTATGGTGTACCATCATCGCCGTGAGATTTTCGCTGGACACCTTAAACAGATCAAAAGTTATGCACTTCACCGGGGTTTTTTTGCGAGAAAATTCCCTAAAACATCGCTGCGGTTGTCATATTTTGTCCCAAGCCTGTTTGTTCTGTTTTTCTTTTTCGGCTGGTTGAGTATATTTTTATATCCACCTTCTTTTAAAGCGTGGATTTTTATAATGTGTATATACATATTTCCGGTTTTGCTGTCTGCAATACGCTCATTTCATTCCGGTGGATTTTTCGGGATTGTTGCAGGCACGTTTTTAACACATATTACCTATGGTATATGGTTTATAATCGGTCTTTTTTCACACGATTTGTTTGATTAAATATAAGGTTTCAATTCATGAAAATATTCGTAAGTTATCCGCCCCTCGAGGGTAAAGGCACTCCCCTTCTGGGACAAAACAGACAGTTCCAGTGGTTCCATAATCCATCATTCATCTATCCTATGGTACCCGCTTCGGCAGCGACATTGCTTAAATCAAAGGGGCATGATGTGACCTGGGATGACGGCATCGCCCGCAAATGGTCAAGCGATAAATGGTGGGAGAACATTCTCGCCGCCAAACCCGATCTCATCGCTATGGAGACCAAAACACCGGTGGTAAAACTACACTGGAAGATAGCCGACCGTATTAAGGAAGAACTCCCTGGGACAATCGTTATACTTATGGGAGATCATATCACCGCATTTCCCGATAAAACCATGGAACAGTGCCGGTGTGATTATGCCATTACCGGCGGCGATTATGACTTCCTGCTGGCAAACATTGTCGACCATATAGCCAATGGCGAAAATCTCGAGCCGGGAATCTGGTACAGGGAGAACGGTTCTGTTAAAAATACCGGGCAATTCCGCCTCGATCACGACCTCAATGAACTTCCCATGGTTGACCGCGAACTCACCGATTGGCGACTCTACGGCGAACCGCTCTACAAACGTGAACCGTTCACCTACACCATGGTGGGGCGTGACTGTCCCTGGGCGAAATGCACGTTCTGTTCATGGACAACCCTCTATCCGAAATTCAGGACACGGACACCCGAAAGCCTGCTCGATGAAATAGGGATGCTTATCGATACATACGGTGTTCGTGAAATTTTCGACGATACCGGCTCGTTTCCTCCGGGCGGCTGGTTAGATCGTTTCTGCAAAGGAATGATCCAGCGCGGGTACAACAGAAAAATCAGGCTTTCGATCAATTTCAGATTCGATTACCTCCAACCGAAACGTGCGGCACTCATGCGTGAAGCCGGATTTCGCCTTATGAAACTCGGGCTGGAATCGACAAGCCAGGAGACACTCGACCGTCTCGACAAAGGCACCGAAGTCGGGGATATCGAGCGGGGCTGCCGTATCGCCAAAGATGCCGGACTCGAGGTTCACCTTACCATCATGGTCGGTTATCCCTGGGAGACACGGGCGGATGCGGAACGTACCCTGAACCTTGCGAAAAAGCTCATGAAGGACGGCCTTGCGGATATGCTGCAGTCAACAATCGCTGTTCCCTACCCCGGCACACCGCTCTACAGGCAGGCGGTCGAGAACGACTGGCTCAGATTCGCCCCGGACGATTACGAGAAATTCGACATGACTGCGCCGGTATTCAAAACTCCCGACATGACACCGGAAGAGGTTGTGGAACTCTGCAATTCCATCTACCGCACTTTCCTGCAGCCCTCATATATCTGGCGCTACATCAAAAGTATACGGACTCCCGCCGACGTGAAATTCATCGCCAAAGGCGCAAAGGCAGTTGTCGGGCATCTGATGGATTTTACGAAAAAGAGATAGTATGAATAATGCAGAAGGCATAAAGGCACAAAGGCAGATAGGCAAGACAGGTAAAAGGGATAAGGGATAAGGGATAAGTTACAAGATATTTGTAGGGGCAATCCCCTGTGATTGCCCTGTATTAATGGAAATAAAAAAGTGACAGGATTCATGATCTTCATGGTTCATTTTTTTAATTTTTTTATATTCTTCAAAAACAGTTTTCAACACCTGTCGACAAAAATACATATCTATATTCTATATTCTTATTTCTTACTTCTATATTCTATAGCGGTAGTGACTACAGAGGTGTGGAAAACCTTTTTTCATTTTTTTGAAAGTAAATTTTCGTGCTAACATTTTATATTCATTTAATTTACATAAAACAACACAATTGTGGAAAACTGAAATAATCATTTTCAGATTTTAAAAAAAATGTGATAAATTCCATGGTTTTCTTTTAATTTTGTTATGATTATATTGAATTATTATATAAGAATTGATGAAAAGAGAGTGGTTTTCAACAAAGTAAAAAAATACATTAATCCTTAATTTCTCTACGGAAAACCCACAATGCCACATCAAAAACAATAGCACCTTATTATACTCAAACGGGTCATAGAATTCTTTACCCCATTCTTCGTGGAATTCATTCGATAAAATCCTGCAATAATTCCATGCCAATTTTGATTCTTCCATTGACAATATACGGGGTTACACGCTATTTTTTGTGGACAGTCAAGGTTTTAATATAACGGGAAAGGACATTATGGGAATCACAAAAGCAGTAATACCGGTTGCAGGCAGGGGAACAAGGCTTTTGCCCGCAACAAAAAGCCAGCCGAAAGAGATGCTGCCTATAGGTCGTAAACCGATTGTTCAGTATGTGGTTGAGGAACTTGCCGAAGCCGGACTGGATAATATCCTCTTTGTAACCGGCCGTAAAAAACGTTCGATTGAAGATCATTTCGATTATAACCCGGAACTCGGTGATATTTCTCCGGGAGATAATGCTTTATCACACCTCTCGATGTTCTATATCCGTCAGGCTAATCAACAAGGTCTGGGTGATGCCATTTCATATGCGGAGAAGTTTGTGGGCGATGATAGTTTCGCAGTGGCGCTGGGTGACTCCGTAATAAGAAGCGGCAGTCATTCAAGTCTGCTCAAACGTATGATGGATATTCATCAGATGGAGGGCGCAGGCGCGACGGTTGCATTTATGGAAGTTGACGAAGAAAATGTAAAAAAATACGGAATTGCAAAACCGAAAGGCCGCGCCGGTGCATCGTTCGAGGTTGAAGCGCTTATCGAAAAACCGCTCCCCTCGGAGGCTCCTTCACGGTTGGCTGTTGCAGCGCGTTATGTTTTCGATCCGGTAATTTTTGAGGCTCTCAGACGCACACCCGCAGGCAGAAAAGGCGAACTTGAAATCACCGATGCCATGAGTACACTCATTAAGATGGGGAGAAAAGTTATCGGTGTTAAACTTCGTAAAGACGAACACCGCTACGATGTTGGCGGATTCGAATCCTACTTTAAAGCATTTCTTGATTTCGCGCTCGAAGATCCCGAATACGGATATATGATCAGACAGTATATGCGGCTTAAACTTCATGAGGTATAGTTTTGGCGGATAATAAAATTACCTATTCTGCTCCCGGCAGATGCGGAATTGTCGGGAATCCATCAGATATGTATGGCGGTTCGGTAATATCATGTTCAACCCGTGAACGCGCTACAGTGTCTGTGGAGAAGAATGATGTACTCGAAATCGTTGTAGAAGGCTCCGTACGCACAGTCCGCTCGCCCGAGGATACTGTTCAGGATGGGGGTATGTTTGATGCCGTGCTTGCCGCACTTGAATATTTCGACCTGCGGAATGAGCACATTAAGATCACCTCGACTTCAAACATACCGGTCTGCGCCGGATTATCCGGTTCTACGGCTGTTATGACAGCATTGACAGCGGCGCTTCTCGAGTGGATGGAAAAAACAAAAAACGCTTCATATGAGAGTTCAAACCTTTGGAAAAGAGCCCGTAATAATCCATATATGCTTGCCGAAACTGTGCGCCACATCGAACTATATTTTTTAAAAATAGTATGCGGATATCAGGACGCCTATATGTGTGCATTCGGCTCGCTTAATTTTCTCGATTTCAGCGATAAGGAAAACTACCTGTCACTTAAACGTGAACCACTCGGTACTATCGAGGATCTTTCGGGTTATGTATCCGGGCTGCCGGTGTTTCTTGCTCATACAGGTGTACAGCGTGTTTCCGGCGTAGTCCATAAACCGGTTCGTGATCGGTGGATTGAAGGCGATGATAGTGTCGTGAAAGGTATGCTTCGTCTCGCGCATATTGCCCGTATGTCAAAAAGTGCAATCTTTGCGGGTGACTGGGAACTGCTGGGAGAAGCCATGACTGAAAACCATGAAATAATCCGGTCGCTCGGATCATCATCGGAAGTCAATGAAAAAATAATTAAAACAGCCCTTGACAGTGGCGCTATTGCTGCCAAACTTGCCGGTGCGGGAAAAGGCGGCACTATAATAATACTGCATCCCGAACATGAAAAAATAACCGATGCACTGAAAGAATCCGGCGTCAAAAACATTTTCTACCCGGGGCCTTTCGATGGCGTCCGCAGGGAAAACTCTGACGGCTGAGCGAAAATGACTATAATAAAAAGGTGGTATACATGAAAGCGATTATTCCGGTGGCAGGTGCAGGAACAAGACTCAGGCCTCTTACTTACTCCAAACCGAAAGCTCTCCTTCCAGTGGGTTCGAAACCGATAATTGCTCATATTGTCGACAGTTTGATTCCTCTCGGTTGTGACAGTCTCGTTTTAATTATCAGCCCCGGCGGTGAATCGATTTCACGATTTATCGAAAAAAATTATCCGACTATCAAAGTGGAATCTGTTATACAGGAAAATCCCAAAGGACTGGGACATGCGGTAAGCCTTGCCAAAGATACTGTTCATAAAGAAGATATTGTGGTGGTATATGGCGATACCATAATTGACGGCGATCTTTCCGAAATTACCGACTGTAAGGCGGACGGCCTGATTGCGGTTAAGGAAGTTGACGACCCCCGCCGGTTCGGGGTAGTTAATATAAGTGACGGTTTTATAACCGAATTAGAGGAAAAACCGTCGGTGCCGCGATCCAATCTGGCGATAATCGGCTGTAATTATTTCAAATCACCTGACCTTT
The DNA here is from genome assembly GCA_016927495.1 of Candidatus Latescibacterota bacterium. GTDB lineage: Bacteria > Latescibacterota > Latescibacteria > Latescibacterales > Latescibacteraceae > JAFGMP01. The sequence goes on from JAFGMP010000389.1 coordinate 5,091, forward strand.
TATTCCAATGCCTCGATGAAATCATCGAAAAAGATATAAAAACCAGGGGAGAATACCAGATTACCGATGCGTTTCAGCTTATGATCGAACGCGGACAAAAACTGAAGGCAATGCCGATTGAGGGCTGGTTTGACTGCGGTACTCCTCAAGCCCTGCTTGAAACTAACCGCTATATGCTGTCAAAAGAAAGGAAAGAAATTATTGTTTCCGGTTCAGTTATTATTCCACCGGTTTCCATTCCGGAAAATGCAACAGTGACGCAATCCATAATTGGCCCGTATGTATCGATTGGCAGCGGTTCGATTATCGAACATTCGATTATTTCAGATTCCATTATAGGCGCTGAAACCACAGTTAAGAATATGTTACTTGTCCAGTCGCTTATCGGAGATAACGCTAAAATTAAAAATAAACCAAAGAAGATGACAATAGGCGATAATTCTGGTCTTGACTTTGGTGTTAATGAATATTAAATTCACGTGTTCATAATCCGAAATTGACGTAATTATTGTATAGAAGTATTGTATTAGTCGAGGCTCCGGTAACTATGCCGGAGTCAATCGTTATTTAATCCTTTACTATGAATTGTAAACCTCAAAATGAACATAGGGGGAACCAATGGCAATTGACAGACCAAAACCATCTTTTATCGACACTGATTTAACCGGTGAGGATTACCCGTACAAAATACCAAATCATCCTAAAGTAATCCGCACTCTCGATATCGACGATATGGAACGTGTGAAACGTTATAAAAGATTATACGGCGGATGTTTAAGCGATGCAATGTGGCTTTCGGGTATAGTAAACACTATTCTTGACCACAGCATCAAACCTCTTCGTGAGCATGATATTATCGCAGGAAGGTGCCTTCCTGTCAAATGGCACTCGGTTGCGCCTGAAACACACATGACCGAAGAAGAAAAAGACGCCCGTCAGCTTAAATGGTTGAAAGAGACTTCACCGCAAAAAAGAATGATGCAGTCTATCTTTCCCGGCGCCGTTCTCGTATTTGATACCGGAGGTGACATGCAGGCAGCCCAGTTCGGTGAAATGAGTTGTAATCTTGCACGGTCCCGCGGTTGTGTTGGTGTTGTAAGTTCGGGTATGACCCGTGATACTCAGTATATCTTCAAACTTGGCGATTTCCCGTATTTCGCACGTGGCACCACACCAAACTTCTACGGTGGATGGCGTGTTCAGGAGGTCAATGTGCCCATTCATATTCGCGGCCATCTCACCCATTATGTGGTTGTCAATCCCGGCGATTTCATTTTCGGCGATGATGATGGCCTTCAGATCATTCCAAAAGATTTTGTGGATGAAGTCCTGATCCGTGCTGAGGAAATCCTCAATTTCGAAAACGCGGAACGTGAAGCTATCCGTAACGGTATGCCGATCGACCAGGTTTACGATACATATGGAGACCTTTAAGATTCACTGAAATTTTAAGTTTAATAAAAGGGGGCGGCTTCATATCTGCCCCTTTTCTCTTTTTGGTAATTCGTACATCAATTATCTTTTAACACGAATCCAAAATACATATATTTTGTATGGCAGAAATTATAAATTCGGAGAATTAGTAGTATAGTTTGTTATAAAAATAATTCTATAAAATATTAAGGAAGGATTGTATGAGACTTTGCTGGAATGACTGGTTTAACAAACGTTTACGTGATATTAAGCCCGAAGAGGCTAAAACAATTCATGATATCGGTTATCGTGTTGCAGGTGTTAACAGCGGCGATGATGAAGCGACCGACGATGATATTAAACGCCTGAAAAGTATTATGACTGATTACGAATTATCACCAGGGCCTTATGGGGCTGGTGCGAGAATATTCCATCCCGATCCCACAGAATGTGAACGTCACCACAAAAAACTCATCAAAGTTCTCGAAATAGCGGGGAAACTCGGTTGCCCCACCATCCGCACATCCGGCGGTACATTTGACTTGAAAGACCCCTGGGCGATGCATCAGGAAAACCACACACAGAAATCCATGGATATTCTGGTTGAAAGTACAAAAAAGGTTATCGCGGCCGCTGAGGACAACAATGTCATCATTTGCCCGGAAACTACCCAGTGGACAATAATTGACGATGTCGAACGCATGAAGGAATTTGTAGACCGGTGTGATTCTCCGTGTGTTAAAGTAGTGCTCGATGTGGTCAATCATATGAATATGCAACGCGTATATGAGTCGGGACGGTGGATGAAATGCGCTATCGCCACACTCGGCGACAGAATCGGCGTAATACATGTCAAAGATGTGCAGGTCGAATACAAACTGGTTGCTCATCTCAATGAAACGAAAATGGGCACCGGCCTTCTCGATCATGCAGCTCTCATGAGAGCATCGAACCAGCTTGAACCCTGGAAAACATTCTCTTTGGAACACATAGCCTATGATTATACCAAACCTGACCATGTAATCAATGTCACTGAAGCATACAATCACATTTGTGCGGTTGCGGACAGAATCGGCCACACATTTACCGATCCGACTTTAACCCGTGAAAAATGGGTGGAGATGCAAAAAAATAATAGGTGATATTCCTGAATAATTGATTAGGAGCAGCCTCTATGAATATAAGGAAAAACATTAGAGTTCATTTATCCTGCAACCTTGACGTCTATGACAGAGTGACAGGGTTAAATATCGGCAGGATTATCGATATTTCCGGCAACGGCATGATGATATCGGGCGAGGATCAGATAAACACCAATACATCACTTTATATTACAATGGAGCTACCTGAGAAAATAAACGGCGTTGAACAACTGCATCCTGCATGTTTAACCCATTGGTGGAAAAAAGATACTGATTCCGGAATGTTTTTTACAGGACTGACCTTTAAAAACCTTGAGTCCCGAGACAAAAAAATAATTGATTCACTCATAAAAAAATACGGTATCGAAGAATGATCTTAACAGTAAATCCCAAACAAAAATCGGTAATTATATTTACACATCCGTTAGCTGATGGTCGTTCTATACATGGCAAATTATAAACATATATTTTTTAGGGGCAAAACAATATAAGACTATTACATAAATACCTTTCCCGAAACGGAAAGCAACCGTAACATGAAAATATTTCCACATATATTTTCCCGGAAAAACAATACCAGACAACATGTCCGCAAAATATTATTTTTAATAACATTACATAAGAATATTTACAAAATTGGTTAATAAAATTTTAGAATATATTTTTCTATTATATTTTTAAGCTTGACAATAGCTAATATTGTGATATATAATTATAGGCGGGTGATAATTACGCATTGGCTTTTCAAATATATCTACGTTTCCGTAACAATCTTTTTGTCGCGGGATCGTGTTAGTTCAAATTCAAACTGCTCCTGTTTATAAATATCGGAGGCCCCACATTGGCTCAATCTCCCATAAAACTGATCCCTGAAAAATCTCTTGAAAAAGCGGTAGATATTCTCAAAGCTATTGGACATCATGACCGCCTCCAGATTGTCAATATCCTCATGAAAGATGAGTGTCAGGTCGGTGTTCTCGTTGATATTCTGGGCAAAGAAGAATCTCTTATTTCTCAACAACTCAGCAGACTCAGACTAAGAGGAATAGTTAAATCGAGAAGGGACGGAAATAAGGTTTATTATTCTTTTGCGAACAACAGCATTAAAAAAATTGTGAAATCGATTATATCAGAATCCTGAAAGAGGCTGTGACATCAGGATTCGAAAAAATTTGACTCAGCTTCTGTCAAACCGCTCCTGAGGGACAGAAAGCAGTATAAAGAAGCAAGATGAAACCTGAAATTCCAAAATGTTTATTCTTGCTTCTTTTCGTTTCCACCACAACTGTACGACTTTTTCGTATTTATAAAAATTAAGCAGGAATTTATCAAACCACCTTTTTTTTACCACGAACAACTCTTCACCTTGCACAAAGCGGCGTAGAGTGATTATATTAGTGAGCATCATAATATTAAATTTCTCTTAATAATATCAAAAGAATGTTCAATGGACAGCTACACATTTACCCATCTTAAACAGCTCGAAGCAGAGAGTATCCACATTATCCGTGAGGTTATGGCGGAATTTGAAAATCCTGTTATGTTATATTCAATAGGAAAAGATTCCTCTGTCATGGTACGACTTGCCCAGAAAGCTTTTTATCCGGGGAAAATTCCTTTTCCGCTCATGCATGTCGATACAAGCTTTAAATTCTGTGAAATGTATGAATTCCGTGACAATTTCACTAAAAAAATAGATGTTAAGCTTATCGTACACACGAATATCGAATCTTTAAACAAAGGCATGAATCCATTTGATTACGGAACTCAGAAATGCTGCGCTCAGTTGAAAACCCAGGCACTTCTCGATGCTGTAAATGAGGGTGGTTTCGATGCCGCTTTCGGAGGCGCTCGCCGTGAAGAAGAAAAATCACGTGCCAAAGAACGTATTTATTCGTTTCGAAACCGATATGGGCAATGGGACCCAAAAAACCAGCGTCCCGAACTCTGGAACCTGTATAACAGCCGTCATGACAAAGGCGAATCGATCAGGGTTTTCCCGCTGTCGAACTGGACGGAACTTGATGTATGGCACTATATTTATCTTGAGAAGATACCGGTAGTGCCGATGTATTTTGCCAAAGAACGGGAAATGATTGTTCGTGAGGGCATGCTCATCCCTCTTGACGGTCCTATACCTCTTGAATCCGGGGAAAAGCCTCAGATGGTGATGTGTCGGTTCCGTACACTCGGATGTTATCCCTGCACCGGCGCTGTAAGGTCACATGCCGATACTGTTGAAAAAATCATCGAGGAACTTATGGTAGTACGGCAATCGGAACGTATCACCCGTATCATCGATCATGACGCAGACAGTTCGATGGAACTGAAAAAACGGGAAGGATATTTTTAATGACCATTTATGAGTTTTTGAAACAAAATGAGCAAAAAGACCTTCTCCGTTTCAGTACAGCCGGAAGTGTCGATGATGGCAAATCGACCTTGATCGGCAGGCTTCTGCATGACAGCAAACTGATTTATGAGGACCACCTTGCAGCGCTTAAAAGCGATTCGATAAAACGTGGAACGGCAGGCGACAGCTATGATTTCGCTCTTCTCCTCGACGGCCTTAAGGCAGAAAGGGAGCAGAATATAACCATCGATGTGGCTTACCGCTATTTCTCAACGCCCAAACGTAAATTTATAATTGCCGACACCCCCGGGCATGAGCATTATACACGTAATATGGCTACCGGCGCTTCGACTGCCGACCTCGCGGTAATCCTTATCGATGCCAGAAAAGGTGTGATTACACAGTCGAAACGGCACAGTTTTATCATGTCACTGCTCGGTATCAGGCATCTTGTCGTTGCCATCAATAAAATGGACCTGGTGAATTATTCCGAGGACGTTTACGAGAAGATAAAAAAGGATTTCTCGGAATTTGCAGCAAAACTCGATATTCACGATATAACTTTCATACCTCTTTCCGCCCTGAAAGGGGATAATGTGGTGACACCGGGTGAAAACATGCCCTGGTACCGGGGACGGCCTTTTCTCGATTATCTGGAAACGGTTCATTTCATCGGCGACCGCAATCTGATCGACCTCAGATTTCCGGTACAGTATGTGCTCCGGCCCCATCAGGATTTCAGAGGGTACAGTGGTACGGTTGCTTCCGGTATTCTCAGGCGCGGTGATGAAATCATGATTCTGCCGTCCGGCCGTAAAAGCAGGATCAAATCCATTGTGACTTATGACGGTGAACAGGATGAAGCATTTCCACCAATGGCGGTGACAGTCACTCTCGAAGATGAAATCGATGTCAGCCGCGGCGACATGTTTGTTCATCCCCACAATATACCGGATATCTCCCACACATTCGAGGCAATGCTAATCTGGATGAGCGAAGAACCGATGCGGCCCGATACTCCATATCTGTTCAAGCATACTATGAATACGATACAGGGTGAAATCAAAAATCTCAGATATAAGGTAGATGTAAATACCCTTCACCGTGAAGAAACGAAGCAACTCAGTCTGAACGAGATCGGACGAACCGTTATCACGCTTAACAGGCCGCTGTTGTATGACGACTACAACCGAAACCGTGCAACAGGAAGTTTTATTATTATCGACCGCCTTAGCAATATCACGGTCGGCGCCGGAATGATCATTCACCGAAGATCCAACGAACTCATCGTCGATAAAAAAGTTTCCGGTATAAAAAGCGATTACATTCATCACCACAATAGTACCGTAACACTCGAAGATCGAATGAAACGCCTGAAACAGCGTCCTGTCACGATATGGCTAACCGGTCTGCCGAAATCCGGGAAATCGACTATTGCCTATGCGCTGGAAAAACGGTTGTTCGATATGGGATATACTGCTCATGTTCTTGACGGTGAAAATTTAAGATACGGCATTTCAAGCGACCTCGGATTTTCCGGTAATGACCGCTCCGAAAACATACGCCGCGCCGCAGAAGTGGCGAAACTCTGTAATAATCTGGGGATGATCACCATAGCGGCATTCGTTTCGCCGTACGAAGAGGACCGGACAAATGCACGATCAACTATCGGCGAAGACAGATTCCTCGATGTCTATCTTTACGCGCCGCTCGATGAATGTATAAAACGTGATACGGAAGGCCTATACGCAAAAGCGGAAAAAGGTGAAATTTTGAATTTTTCCGGTGTATCCGCGCCGTATGAACCGCCAACCAATCCCAGCCTTATGCTTCCTACACACCAAATATCTGCCGAAGAGTGTGTTGAAAAGATCATCGGGACGCTCAAAGCTAAAAAAGTTTTGTAAAACACAAAGACAAAGCGATAGAGCACCTGAGGTACAAAGAGTTCATTAGCTACGAAACACGAAGAAAAAACCTTAATTTTTCAATTTTATATTTCACTAATGACATTAATGTAATGACAGGACATATTCTGTCTCATCAATTCAATGAAAGTCAGAAGATAAAACTAATTTAAATAATATCATCTGACTTTTTTTCACCAGCAGAATTTTCACGGTCATGCTAAAGCTAATTTAATCGAAACCATAGAAATATAATCCCGAACCGATACTACGTAACACTGGAGGCAATCAATGCAGAAACAGGACAGACGATTACCGGGCAGATTTCTCCTTGTATTTTCATTTATGGCAGCTATCGGTTGCAGTGAAAAAGAACCGGGAAATGTCGCGAATCCGGCAGCAGTTCAAGAGGTAATGAATGGTGTTAGAACAACCGCAAATGCCGCATGGTGGGGTTTCAACGAGACCGATGCAACAGAAACGATTCAAGCCGCTCTCTAATCTTTTAATAGGGAAAAAGACATTTCCCAATCCTTAGTGGCAATAATTTTGACAGGGTAGAAAACTGAATACATTTCTGTCAAATCATTTTTGTATTTCCTCCCCGTCGAAATAAACTATCTTTTAAAGTTACGATTTATCCAGGCTACCTGTTCTTCAAAATTTTTGTTCATTTTGTACTGAATAACGTTGTCTTTAAGATCAGTTCCGATAACCTTAATATTATTCATATTCCAGTTACCTAAATCAGCCTTTCCGCACCATTCCAGATACTTCATATAGAACGGATCGATGCCTATTAACTCCGTACATACACGGTCGCAGGCAACAAAATCGGTACTGGCAACACACATATGATGGTTTACCTCAGTGCCATCCCAAGGTCCGTCTCCCTCTATACCGGTCACACCGTCAACAACAGCCACATCGGGAAAGATACCTTCAAGAGCGATTCTGAACATGTTATAACTTAACTCCTGCCCGCTTGCCGGTTCCTCTGTATTAGACCCGTGCATCTTTCCTTTCTCACTGGGCCTGCCTCCGTATTGTCCAAGGGGAGAACCCATAACTATGTTTTTCAGTGAAAACGTTCCTACCACCGCATTATGGGTCTTGAGCCGTGCAGCGGATATTACATATTTATCCGGTTCATAATACATTGAAATGATATTTATCGGGACAGGATATTGATTCCAGCTACGAATCCATTTGCGGAAAGCCGGAGTCCGGTTTGCATCAATAAAAGTGATGTCCCGATATTCTCTTTTGAGGTCAAAGAATCCGTATAGTTCGTAACCGTCATTCATATCGCCTGTTTTTGAACTGCCGACACCCTCTGAAATCCATATATTTCCTTCATGAAACTCCTGCAGGAAGTCGAGAATTCCGCGAACCTGATCCGGATATGTAGAGTGGATGCGGTGATTTTCAGTTGGGAAACCGGCATTTACCTTGATAATTACCTGTCTGCTGCCGATGTTTTTAGCTATGTCGGATTGCAGTGGTTTCAGTGAATCGTATGTTGCCTGACGCCTGTCACTGTTTTTTATGAGTGAAACGATACTGCTGCCGGTTTTTGACTGAATTTTCCCGGTATCGGCAGCGTAACCATGGTAATTTTTTTGTGATGAACAGCCAGACAGAGTTAAACCTGCGGCAGCGATACTGAGTTTTCCAAAGAAATTACGTCGTGAAATATTACTTATGTAATCAACCAATTTCACTTCCTTTCACTATTTATTTACAATCAATCTTTTTAACGTATCGAATATATGCGCTTCCCGGTAAAAGATACCGGATCGGCCATGTTTCCTGCAAATTGTTTATGATTAAGTAGTAAACTACAGATTAAATTAAATCAAGTCAAGTATCCGGTTATCAGAAGAATTCTAATTTATGATTAAAAAAGACTAAAAAAGACAGTTGTTACCTGCTCTGTAACCATAATGATGCGGACGAGGATCTCTGTCCCATCTGCCGGGAACTTAATGTCGGTATGGTCGGGATAAAGCCTTTTGCAGGATGCTTCTTAAACCATCATTCTCTGAGTTTACGCTATAACTTCCAGAAATCCCTTCATGTATCTGTTTCCGGTATGTGGCAGGTAAACGAGGTGGTAGAAAATACACGGCATCTGCGTGAATTTATACCCTTAAATGAGACAGAGTTGGCATTTCTTCAGGAAGAACGTCAATACTGGTATTATCAGCTTTGCAGATTGTGCTATCAATGTAAACCATGCCCCAATAATACAGAATTTGTGGCATAGTACTTATGAAAAAAAAGCGCCCTTTATTTAAAAGGACGCTTTTTTAATATTAATCCCGGCAACTACCTACTCTCCCACAAAGTCTCCCTAGCAGTACCATCGGCGTAGGTGGGCTTAACTTCTCTGTTCGGAATGGGAAGAGGTGTGACCCCACCGCTATTGTCACCGGAAAATTTCTTTTTATTGAAAACGATGATGTAGTTGTGATTCTCTTTAGTAAACCGTTTCTGCATGATGGCATGAGATCTTAAATTAACGGTCAAGTCGATCGGACTATTAGTACCGCTCGGCTAAATACATTACTGCACTTACACCTACGGCCTATCAACCACGTAGTCTACATGGGTCCTGATGGGGAAATCTCATCTTGGAGTGGGCTTCCCACTTAGATGCTTTCAGCGGTTATCCCTTCCGAACATAGCTACCCAGCGATGCTCCTGGCGGAACAACTGGTACACTAGAGGTTCGTCCATCCCGGTCTTCTCATACTAGGGACAGCTCTCCTCAAATTTCCTAACGCCCACAGTGGATAGGGACCGAA
>JAFGMP010000390.1 GCA_016927495.1 Candidatus Latescibacterota bacterium
ATTTTGATTGTTTATTGCTTAACCTATTGATAATATAAGCTATAGATGAATGTTATGCCTTCTTTTTAGGATAACAAAGTAGAATTAACCTGAATCTGATAATCGCCGGGGGCACATTGAAGTGATCCCGGCATTTTTTGGTTGAATATAATTTCGTGATCCATAATAGTTTTTTTCCCTATTACTATACCACAGATGCTATCTCGATCCGATTTGCCGTGCAGCCAATAAACCTGTTCACGTTGATTTGGTTCAATTGAATGGTGAAAAACAGTGTTCTCCTGGCATTTATTGATGAGGCAGGTATTTTCCATTCCCGATATATGAATGGAAGAAATCGAAAAAAATAGAATAGTTTTTGATTAAAGAGTATATTACTACTACGCCATGGGGGGGGAGAACTGCAAAAATGGTGTTTACCGTATCTTCAATACCATAATTTAATCACTTAAATGCTCAAAGGAATACAGCAATCAAAAACTGTTTTCTGATGGTATTTCATTAGTTACATTACATCAACGCGCGTAAGGAGGATTCCTATGGCTATGCGCATAGTAGTATGTTCGTTCATGTTGATCGCTATGACGGTCAATGCACAAGATCAAAATATCAATCTTCGCGGCAAAGTAACCGGCAGCGGTAATACTCCCGTATCCGGTGCCATTGTTACCCTCGTCGGCCAGGATCTCTCGGACACCACCGGTTCGGATGGTATGTATGAGATCAAGCAAACCACCGATGTTCTCGTTTATCAGGAATTACAGCCTGAACATAAGAATTTCATCGTCGAAAAAGGTGTGCTTGCATTCAGCCTTCCTGAAGCTACTCCGCTTAAAATTGAAATGTTTGACGTTAAAGGAAACCTTCTGAAGCGCGAAGCGATGTCGAATGTTCCGAAAGGCTTCTACCGTTTCGGTATCGCCGAAAACGTACGGGCGGCAGAAGTGCTCATCATCCGGGTGGTTATCGGAAACGATGCGAAAACATTCCGCTATTTGCCGCTGAAAAACGGAAGTTATGTCATCAATCAGATTACTTCTAATACTGCACCTGCTCAGGAAAACCGGTTGATGAAGATCTTGGCAATAAACGATACCCTAAAAATCACTGCAGATGGGTATAAAGAAAAAAAACAGGCGATTGTTTCGTACGACCAGGAAATGAATATTACGCTGGAAGCGGATGTAACCTCTCCGGATACGGGGAGAAGTCTGGGATGCGGAAAGGCGTTGGGGGCCATCAATAAATCCGGGCAGTATACTATTAGAAGTGCCAATGCGAATAGAACATTTAGAGTAAGATTCCCGAATAATTATGACAACACGAATCCATACCGCCTGATATTCGGCATGCACTGTATGGGTGCCAGTTCTGCTGATATTGATGGTAAAAACGCACGCGGAGACGGTGCCTATGATTATTACAGGTTGGGACCACTTGCTACCAATACCATTTTCGTTGCTCCTGAGGGAAACTCGGGTGGTACCTGGGGTGGACAAGAGCATCATACATTCTTTGAAGATATACTGAAGTGTTTAAAAGACACTTTGTGCATCGATACCGCGCGGGTTTTCTCCGTCGGTTTCAGTTTCGGCGCAATGTTCACCTATTCACTCTCATTGAGTCATCAGGAACAGTTACGCGCTGTCGTCTGCTTTGCTCCGGCCAATTATAATATCTGGCTTCCTACAAACAAGCATCAGCCCATTGCCTATATGCAGACAACCGGCATGAGCGATGGTACCTGTCCCTGGGATCAGGGGGGGCGGGGTGGAAAATATTGTACAATCGGGCATGCAGAGGACAACGGCTGCGATAATCCGACAAACATATCCACCTCCAACGGTCAGTATAAAGTCCACGATTTTCAAGGTTGTGACGAAGGGTATCCGGTAAAAGTCGTCACCTGGAGTGGTGGACATACCGCCGGGGAATCATGGATGCCGCAAATGGTCTGGGACTTTATCAAGCAGTTCTGACATAAAGTAAAATTTACAGCAAGTGACGGCAGTCTTTCGGGATCATGTTTCAACATGGTCCCGTTTTTTGTCCGGTATTTCTTATTCTGAAGAGTCACTGTCGCAACAGCAAATGAAAACCTTGACAAACTTGCTACCACCGAGTAGTTATGTGGTGAAAAGGATGAACGTGTTGCGTTTTTTAACGAGAATTTAGTGGAATAGGCCCTATAAAGGGGCAATTTTTGCATCATCATGCTTGTGGAAGCCGATTGTAAAGACTGGAGTTGATTAATAAATTTTAACCTGGGGAGACGTTGTCAATTAAGTTAGAGGACTTGTTGAATATCCATACCGTACAAATTCATATTCCTGCATGAGCAGCCTAATTTGTTCAATATCAAAGATTATCTAGTAATAGAGCAAATTCCTGTTTATCAGTAATTTTGCAGTCTTGGTGTATTACCACTCTGATGCAGCAATGTAATCAATTCATTATTATTAAAATCCATTATTATATCAAAAATATGCGGGAAAAACAGTTAATTGCCAACATGTGTTTGCTCTATAAACAATATAACCACTCAAATTGATTGTACCCTGCATATAACTGGGGTAAACTGTGTTTTTTCCGATTTTTGGAGAGGCCGGCATTCTTCAACCCCCGATAGAATAGTGGAACAACACAGGAAAAAAAAGAAAAGTCAGTATTTAAAGATTATATTACTGATACGCCATAGGGGAAACGGCAAAAAACAGAATGTATCTGTATCTTCAACTCCACAGCTGTAAGTTTTAATACTCAGAGTAATACTGTATTCGGTAATTCCTATCTGACGGTATTTCATGAGTCTCACCAACGCGCTTAAGGAGGTCTCCTATGGCTATGCGCATGGCAGTATGTTCATTTCTGTTAATCGCAGCGGCGGTTAACGCTCAAACCATCAATCTTCATGGAAAAGTTACCGCCAACGGCGGAGATCCGATCAAGGATGCCATCGTCACCCTTGTCGGTCAGAACCTTAAAGACACTACCGGTTCCGACGGTACCTACGAAATCAAGCAGACGACCGACGTAAAGGCAGTTCAGGAACTGCAGCCGCAGAATAGAATCGTATCGTTGAACAAAGGAATTCTTGAGTTCAGTCTTCCTGATGCCACGCCCCTGAGAATTGAAACATTTGATGTTAAAGGTAACCTCCTGAAACGGGAATCAGTGC
>JAFGMP010000391.1 GCA_016927495.1 Candidatus Latescibacterota bacterium
ATTTATCAAATATTGCTATCCGGCTTATTGTTTTAAAACCAGTATCGCAGTCCGAGAGCCGCATTACCGGTAAGTTTTGTTTTCGGTGCTACATCCATTATTGGGGCTATTTCAAAAAAAGCATCGAGCGGACTGTCCTCAAACAGATAGGAAATGCCTACGACGAGCCGAACCCCTGCTTTTGTTTCATCACCAAGTTTAATCCTTCCACCGATTCCGTAATAAATCGGCAGTTGTCCCTCGGTTATCCTGAAATGATCCTGCAATAAATCCCAGTTATGATGAAGCAAATCCGCATGCATGTGAAAATGGGATTCCTTGCCGAACGACCAGCCGGTTCCGATATCTAATGCGACATCTTCATTAAGCATTGTTTTCATGCTGAAACCGGTTGGTTCACCGAGAATGAAACCGAATCCGAAATTATGAACGAGGCTCCATGCAGCAGAGGGTATGAATATAAAAGAAATAATTGCAATCATTATGATGGCCTTTAAACGGTACATAAAAAATCTCCGGTTTATTTAAAATATTCTATGTCTTATTAACTGCCGGGTTCATAGTCTGATTCCAGCGGAAACATTACGGGTTTACCGGTTTCGGCAGCTTTGTAAATACCGAGGATAATTTCTGTCGCAGTACGGGCTTCACTGCCGGATAGGGGTACTTCTTTCCCCTTGATCACTGCATCATAGATCTCACGAAAATAGCGTATATGATTTTCGAGCCCGAGCGCAGGTGACGAGGATGAACCGACGGTAGTCTCCGAAGCTCCGAATGACGAGGTCTGGTCACGGCCATCCCAGCAGGCTTTTGTGACTACACCATTGGCAACAACACCCCATCCTTTCGTGCCTCTGATTTCAAACATCTCGCCGATTCCCGGCCTGAAGCATGTTCCGCCCAATATTGTCATAATTGCGCCGTTAGTAAGCAACAACTCCCCGTAACCAAAATCCTCCGCCTCGATATAGGTGTGAACGAGTCTTTCCGCAATACCTTTACGAACCTCCGTAATTGGGCTGCCCATGAGCCATTGAACGATGTCGATATAGTGAATCGACTGATTCATCAGCGCAGCGCCGCCGTCCAGATCATATCTGCCGTGCCATGCCGATTCGTTGTAGTAATCGGGGTGACGGTACAGTTTGCATTCGACCGAGCCGTAGATAATATTGCCGAGCCGTCCCTCATCTATAGCCTTTTTGAGGTATAAAACATGGGGATTGTAACGCTTCTGAAAACTCACCGAAAGAGAAACATTGTTATCTTTACATACCCGAACCGCCCGGTCAATCCGTTCGAGCGTCACATCCAGCGGTTTGTCACAAATTACATGTAAACCGGCTTGTGCAGCCTTTTCGATAAAATCAAAGTGCAGACCGCTCGGTGCGGTGATATGCACTATGTCGAGGCCGGGATGTTCGAAAAAACGGTCTATATCCTCATATAAAACAGTAGATTCGGCGAGCGGATAATCATTTTCATTTCTGCCCTCACGTGGAATTGTACTTCTGTTATAAACCGCCGTGACTTCGGATTTGTCTTTGAGGCCTTCAACCAGCGCTTTGTAGTGCATATTTCTGCCAGCAAGCCCGAATCCGATAATACCTGCCTGTAATTTAGACTGCATATCATAAGCCTTTTTACGGAGATACTCATTGTGAATATCAAAAATATTATGTATAATTTAAACAATTATAATCGTTAGTTATCATAAATATTTTCAATGGAATATAATGAATAAAAGACGGAAACTCCACCATCTTATTACATCGGAAAAAATCCCCGAATATGTGCTTTTTCATCCGATTCTCATGCATTTTGCGGCACGGTTCCATGGGACGACATATTCGGCTTTTGCTTCGGATTACCATACGCTTGTTGAATCGAACATAACCTGTCTCGAGTATTTCGATTTCGATGCTGTCAGCGTCATATCCGACCCCTACCGCGAAACCTCTGCTTTCGGTGCAAAAGTTACATTTCCCATCGATTCCGTGCCGCTCCGCACGGACAAAATCGTGCAAACTTCCGATGATATCGAGTCGCTTAAAAATCCGGATGTGTATAAAGCGGAGCGAACACTCGACCGTATTAAAGGTGTCGAATACTACCGTGAAAGACTCGGTGATGATATTCCGGTCATCGGGTGGATTGAAGGCCCGCTTGCAGAATCGTGCGATCTTGCCGGGGACAGTGACATACTTCTGAAGATAGCACTCGAACCTGACTTTGTGCGAGAGCTTATGGACAAATGTCTGAAAACCGCGAAAGATTTTGCACAGGCACAAATCGAAGCGGGAGCAGATGTGATGGGCGTCGGCGATGCCATATGTTCCCAGATTTCGGCAGACATGTATGAGGGGTATGTCCTGCCACTGCACATGGAGTTGTTCGATTATATTCATTCACTCGGAGCGCTGGTGAAACTCCATATCTGCGGCAATATCACACATTTGTTACCCAAACTGAAAAAAACGGGAGCTGATATTGTGGACATCGACTGGATGGTGAGCTTCGAAGACGCGCACCGTGATCTGGGGAAAAATGTTGTGGTATGCGGTAACCTCGATCCGGTTTCGGTTATTCAGAATAAACCGGTGTTTGATATAATCGAAGCGTCAAAAAATCTGATCACTGCCGAACATAATAAAAAATTCATATTTTCCGGCGGGTGCGAAATCACGGTCAATACACCGGTTGAAAACCTGAAAGCCATGAAGAAAGTGGCTTTTTGAAAGGATAAAAAATATATGAATTCAAGTCGACGCTTTTTTCTGACAAAGTCCACGGCAGGTATATATGGTTTCGGCGTTATATCCCCTCTTATCATTCCTAAATCCACCTGCGCAGCCGTAACAAAACAGGCCGAAGAAATAGCTGACAATGAACTTGCAGGTAAACTCGATCCTCTGATTCGAAATTTCCACGGTGATGTCGGAATATATGCCCGTCACCTGAAGTCAGGCCGTATGTTTGCGTACCGAGCCGATGAACTGTTTCCGACAGCAAGCATGATAAAAGTCTCTATAATGCTCGCTCTGTTCGACCGTGTGCACCGCGGGGAACTCAATTACCATGAAAAGCTGGTGTATGACGGGAAATACACCTATCAGGGTATGAATGAAGACATACTGTCGTGCTATCAGATCGGCAAAGAAATACGGCTCAGCAAGCTTATCATGCTCATGATCACCATCAGCGACAACTCTGCTTCCATATGGAGCCAGGCGCTGGCGGGCACCGGAACGAATATCAACAGAGTACTTGAGGAAAACGGTTTTGAATCGCTGCGTATCAACTCACGCACACCGGGCCGTGAGGAAGCTTACGAGCAGTACGGCTGGGGACAGACCTCGCCCCGTGAGATGAGCCGTCTTCTGATTAAAATCCGTAACAGAGAGTTGATCAGCCCATCGGCATGCGAGGAAATGTACCGTGTACTCACCCGTATCTACTGGAACGGTGAAGCTCTTTCCCAGATACCACCCTATGTGCAGGCGGCATCGAAACAGGGTGCGCTGAACCAATCACGGTCCGAGGTTGTACTGGTTAATGCCCCGTCAGGTGATTATGTGTTTTGCGTGATATCGAAGAATCAGGAGGATACAAGCTGGGAGGACACCAATGAGGGCTTTGTATTACTCCGTGATGTATCGCGTGTTCTATGGCATCACTTTGAACCGGATTACGGCTGGGAACAGGCCCCCAAGATGGGTGATCTGGACAGGTGAGATTCACATTATTCGATTACGTTTTCTCAAAATTATTCCGGAAAGTAACACTATATGGATAAATCAACATTACTTATGCTTATGAGAGTTCCCGCAATATTGCTTGCTCTGACTATTCATGAACTGTCTCATGGATATGTTGCCAGACTGTTGGGGGACGACACTGCTGAGAGAAACGGGCGGTTGACCCTTAATCCGCTGGCTCATCTCGATCCTTTTGGCGCACTGATGCTTCTGTTCGGGCCGTTCGGGTGGGCTAAACCTGTACCGGTCAATCCTCTGAATTTCAAACGGCCTGTCGAGGGTATGGCGCTTGTTGCCGGAGCGGGACCATTGTCGAATATTGTGCTCGCTGCATGTGCCGGACTGCTGCTGCGCTTTGGTATCGCGGGGGCAAGCTCGATGGCAGCGGTTTTCCTCTATATTTTATTTATGATAAATATCGGAATCGCCGTGTTTAACCTTTTGCCGGTGTATCCGCTTGACGGTTCCCGAATATTTTTGGCGCTCATTAAAGCAGAACATCGTATCCGATACATTCAAATAATGAAAGTTGCACCAAAGATATTTCTCGGTCTGATACTGGCAGAATGGATTCTGAATATTCCCTTGTTGAGCTATATACTAAATCCGATATTTACTCCCGCATTCAAGCTGGCAACAGCGGTTTTTATTGGAGGTTGATTGAATAAGTAATTTTTTGAGTTCTCTTTTAATAAAAAATCCTTGTTTTTTTTTGCTGATTAAAATATTTGCGAATTAGAAATATTAATCAACTATTTGGAAGCTGTTAAAAAATGTCTCGAAGTCATCTTTCGCCTGTATGTATTTATTTTCCTGAGAATCGAAAACTTCTTTACCGATTTTACCGGCTTCATATCTCTCCCGTGCAAGTTCATATTGAAGTTTTGCTATAAGATATTCCTGTTTCTTTATAGTTCCCTCCAAACAGTTGGACCAGTTTACTATTTCAAAGTCCAAAGACATTTCTTTTATTTTGACTTCTTTTTCCAAAATACCCTGAGGATTCTCTTTCATAAGCGAGACACACGATTTAATAAATTTTCTTAATTGTCCCAGACGAAAATACGCCTCCTGACTTGAAAAACGTCTGTTCAATGTGTAATCGAGCGGTTCTTCATCCATTTTTGCTTTAATGTTGAGATCATCATAGAGATTCTGGCCTGTCCCGGTAACACTGAAAATAATAATGAACAGCAATGTTGTTAAAACATATTTTGTCTTCATAATTACCTCCCTTTCTGTCAATCATCAAGGATGGAAACAGGTACGTTACCGGTTTCGGATGTTCCCCTTCGACAAGTTCTGGGCACAGACTCGACAAGCTCTGGGCACTTAAGTGCTGATCGAAAACTCATATCTATTTCAAACCATATTTCCTTTTAATTTCATCATAAAATATCATAGCCGCCTGCCCACGGGTGATTTCACCTTTATCCGAAGTAACAATTTTGGTCAATTTATTATCCGGTAGCATGATCTCCATGATCTCACTGAATTCATCACTGCGAATCGGTTTGTCCGGTTCGAACAGATCACCCTGAATCCAGTCAAGAGCGCCCTGTTGCAGCAGCAGCGAAACAGCAGCGATAAGTTCACGGTTGCTGTATGGCACATCGGTGAATTCGATAGTGCATTCTGTAGCTTCGACTTTTCCCCGCAGCAAGTTCGCTATTGCCGTGACAGCCTCCCCACGGGTGAGCGATACATCAGGCTCGAAGTTACGGTTGTGCGGTTTCATGATTTCCAGCAGGCTTACCCACTGCACAGCCTCGAAATAATCGGTATCCCAGCCGCAGTCCTCGTTCCAGAAAAGGGGGACATTGGTTTTCAGGAGTTCGTGCTGAAGATACCGGAGCCTCTTTTTGGCCTCAACAACCTCCGGCCCTGGAGTATCCACCCAAATGTCGCGCGGCTGGCAGTTCCATGCGAGGCATAACACGGCGGCGGCCCCTGCAGCCTGGCCGATCTGAAATTCTACGGGGTGAAGACGGTATGTTGCGGCAGCAATGCGTGTGAGACCGATATTTTTGGCTGCGGCGATCAGATTGTCTGTTTTTTTAGGCACCAGAGAGCCATACGGTATCTGAAAACGTCCGCTTGAGTTTTCGCCACCCCAGGAGCCGTCCTCAAGTTGAATATGCTTGAAATTCACATCGACTTTATTATCGGTATGAAGGTCGCACCGGTGAATATCGAGAAAATAATGGCCGATGCCCACCGTATCTTGGAAAAGCTTTGCCCGTGAGGTCCGGGGCCCCATGAGATCCTGTTGGCGTACCGTTTTTAGTGCTTTGATACGCCGTGCTTCACGGATATACGGATACATGCTCAGACCATCCTCCGTGCCCATGACATCGGCCCGGAATTTTAAATTGGACCACCCGGTATTTTTCCCGGTGACCAAATCGACCGACCAGTTTTTCTCATTTACCGGATCGAGTTTAGGATCGTCAGGGTCACGGGGTGCTTCGTACCATAACCAGAACATAAATCCGAGTGAAAGGTTTTTGGCGCGCCTGAGAACCTGTTCACGTTCCTCAGGTGGTATATCGATTATGGTTTCTCCGGCAAAATCGTTGCTGATCCAGTTTACCTCGATGATATCACCGACAGCGGGACGGTTGTGCTGCCAGTTGGGGATAAAATACAGCGGATCTTTATCGGGGCTGAAGTCTGTTTTCCATACGCCGTCGATAAAGCGGGGAAACAGATCGGGCTTGATATCGGGATTCAGGATACGGGCATCCATCATACGGCGGTATGTCCAGAAAGACGGTATCCAGGTGAGCGGCAGATTGCTTCCGGACTTTTGGTTCTCTTCCCATATTTTGGCACGTGAGAAATCATTCCACCGGGTCAAAAGAAACCAGCGGTTACTGTCAACCATCGAGAACCGGTAACGGTTTTGTTCATAATCTGCGGGACGGTCTTCCCAGGGGAGCCTGTTGTCTTCACCCTCCGGTCTCCATTCCACAGCAAACGTGTAGGTAAACGCCTGTGTGCATTCAGGTAACGGTTCGGGGTAAAGTTCTTTGCCATTTTCATCAAAAAGTGACGGCTCATGGGTATCGGAAGAGGCTTCAATACCGACACGGTAGTCAGTTCCGGAAAGGGGAAGGAGGTCACCGAGTTCGGTTGCATCGAGAGTCATGCGGGCACGGATGGTAAACACCTCACCGGTATCGGTATTTCTGAATGTTACCGCTGTAACCTTATCGTCGTCTTTGATAACCTGCTCAGGCGCCATCTTATAATGAATTGTAAGGACTCCGCTTTTAATATATGGTTCAAGCATTATATCTATTGCTTTGACACCGTCAACAGGAAGGAAACTCATTCGTGATCCCCATGCATTGCCCGGAGAAAACTTGGTACCCTGAATCCATGCTTTCTCCGCTTTACGCGCTTCCGAGTTGCCGGTTCCGGTTCGTACAGTTTTTTCCGCTGTCTCAAGGGCTTTAGGGCGATAAAGGTCACGTATTATTTCATGAAATCTGTAATACAGTTCCGATGCAGCCTCATAATACCGTCCCTGCTCGATAAGGCCGTTATCATCCGAAGCGGTAACTCCCTGCGATGTGTACTGACCACCCAGCCAAAATGTCTCCTCGGTAATAATTACCTTCTTTATGTTGTGTTCTTCTGCCATCGAGCAGGCCTGGAGTGCTGCAGCAACGCCGCCTATACCACCTCCGACGATTAGAATATCGCAGTCTTCCTGAGTTTTGACGGTATTATTAGATGAACATGATACGCATGATATGAGACAGACACAAAAAATGATTATCGAAAAAATCAAAAGATTTATCACCGTTCCAAACCTATTTTGATGAAATAATACCATAACTTTTCCTCCTAAAATTATCTTCCTGATTCTAATTGTCATAATCTTTACAATAATAATGTAGCTCTCAACCGAAATTAAGGCAATAGGGTTCCTGAAGATTGTTGTGAGTAACATATGCAAAACATGAATATAATACGGAAATTAGACGTTATATTATAAGGACGCAAACGGTGATTATACTTGACATAATATCTTGATTTCTATATATATTAGTTAGTTCAAAAGACATGAAACAACTTTCGAGGTAATAAAATATGACAGATTTCAATGACCCATTAGATGAAATGGATTTAATGATCGATTTAAAACAGATTCATAAGTCGTTCATGAATGTTACAAGCAGGCATTGGAAGCCGCCGACAGACATATATGAGTCTCAGGATAACTATTTTATTTATATTGAACTGGCAGGTATGAAAAAACATGAGATATACCTGACATATGAAAACGGCTACCTTATTGTTTCCGGAAACAGAAAACAGTTTTATTGTCCGAACATTTCAACCCTGCATCGAATTGAAATTGAGAACGGTAAATTTATGAGAAAAATTAAACTGAACGTCGAAATTATTGAAAAGAATATAGAAGCGGAATACCTTGACGGAATTCTCAAAATTACAATTCCCAAAAGGAGAGATGAATGATAAATTTCAATGATGGCACCTTATCATTTGTAAATAAAGAAACGGAAGAACAGACTCAAATTCCATCCGATCTTTCGATACTGGCGATACGGAACACGGTTATATTCCCTTCGACAGTATTCCCTTTGTCAATAGGTAGGGAATCCTCGTTAAAGCTCATCGATGAGACTATGACCGGTGACCGGTTGCTTGGGTGTATGTATCAAAAAGATCCCGAAACCGAGAATCCCGGTTTTACCGATCTTTATCCTGTCGGCACACTTTGCCGAATATTGAAAATGATTCAGGTTCCCAATGGGAAAACGGTATTATTACAGGGCATCGATCGTTTTTCAGTAACCGAAGTTCTATCCGAAGAGCCTTATTTAAAAGCAAAAATCAAAATTCTCACAATCGAGGGTGAAGTTGATCTGGCAACCGAAGCAATGATCAACAGCATCAAACAAAATGCCATAAAAATGGTGAATATCGTACCATCTATACCTGATGAAGCAGCTATCGTAATTCAGAATATCGAGGACCCGCGAACTTTGCTCGATATGATTTCGGCTAACCTCAATATAACGGTGAAAGAAAGAGCCGCAATTCTTGCACAATCGGATTTGAAAAAGAAATGTGAACGGGTAAACGAAGCCCTCACCCGTGAACTGGAAAAAGTAGAGTTAAGCAATAAAATCACTGATGAGGTAAAAAGCACAATCGATAAATCGCAGCGTGAATTTTTTCTGCGCGAGCAGATGAAAGCCATACAGAAAGAACTTGGGGATGTTGATGAACTCTCCCGTGAAATCGAAGAGTTACGGGAAAAGGTACAAAAATCAGGAATGCCCGGAGACATCAAAAAAACCGCTGAAGAAAACATCAGCAGGCTTTCACGGCTTAATCCCGCTTCTCCTGAGTATCCCATGTTACGTAACCATCTCGATCTGATGATTGAATTACCCTGGGGAATCTACTCGAAAGACAGTATCGATATCAATAAAGCCCAGAAAATACTCGACGAAGACCATTATGACCTTAAGTCGATCAAAGAGCGTATTCTCGAGTATTTATCGGTGAGAATGCTCAATGAGAACATAAAGGGTCCTATACTGTGCTTTATCGGTCCTCCGGGAGTTGGTAAAACATCACTCGGACAGTCAATTGCCCGTGCCACCGGCAGGGAATTCATTCGTATGAGCCTCGGAGGCATTCATGATGAGGCTGAAATCCGCGGACACCGTCGAACCTATATCGGCGCTCTACCAGGCCGTATAATTCAGGGCATCAAAAAAGCCGGCTCCCAGAATCCTCTGTTTATGCTCGATGAAATCGACAAGGTGGGCGCTGATTTCAGGGGCGATCCCACATCGGCACTGCTGGAGGTATTGGATCCGCAGCAAAATAACACATTCGAAGATAATTATCTCGGTGTACCTTTTGACCTTTCCGGCGTTATGTTCATTTGCACGGGAAACCAGATAGGCTCCATACCCAGCCCGCTTCTTGACCGTATGGAGGTACTCCAGTTAGCCGGATACACCATCGAAGAAAAGTTGCATATCTCCCAAAGGTACCTTGTACAGCGTCAGATAGCAGAAAACGGCCTGAAAAAAGGGCAGATACGGTTCTCCGAGGGAGCGCTTCGGGTCATTATCGATTCATATACCCGTGAAGCCGGGGTACGTAACCTCGAACGTGAGATAGCAAATGTGTGCCGTGTCGCAGCGAAGAAAATTGCGATGAATGGAGCCCAGAGATTTTCCGTCACAAAGGACAATGTACCCGATTACCTCGGGCCGGAGAAATTCTTCAGTGAAACAGTCCAACGCGGCAATGTTCCCGGTGTTGCGGTAGGTCTTGCCTGGACTCCTGTTGGCGGCACTATCCTTTTCATAGAGACAAGCAAAATGAAGGGTAACGGCAAACTACTTCTTACCGGAAAACTGGGCGATATGATGAAAGAATCCGCTCAGGCTGCGCTTTCATATATTCGGTCGAAATCCGAAGTCTTCAATATCGACGAAAATTTCTTTAAAAAATATGATTTGCATATACATATTCCGGCCGGTGCAATCCCGAAAGATGGTCCGTCTGCCGGTGTGGCGCTCTTTTCATCGCTTTTATCGATCCTGAAAAATAAAGCGCTGCCGTATAATATTGCAATGACCGGAGAGATAAGTCTAAGGGGGATTGTTCTTCCCGTAGGCGGCATAAAAGAAAAGCTTGTGGGGGCAAAAAACGCCGGAATAAAGACAGTTCTCATACCCTCCAAAAACGAAAAAGACCTCTATGATGTGCCCGCTGAGGTCAAATCGAGTATGGAAATACGAACGATAGAAAGTTTGGATGAGGTCGCCGGTTACTTTTTCCCGAAAACAAAGGATGTGAAGAAAAAATAGCTGAGAAATGTGGTGATCTGCCACTGATGGACACTGATAAACACGGATAATGATGTGCTTTTAATAATACAGGGGCAGAAAATTTTCTGCCCCTACGAATTATTTATTCCTTGTACCTGTCTTTTATCCTTCTGCCTGACAGGGCAGACACATGGGTCTGCCCCTACATCACCTAACCAAAACCATCCTGCCCGTTGCTGTATGCTTCCCTGCTTGCAAGCGGGTAATATATATCCCCGATGAAACAGCGTTCCCGTTGGTGTCTCTGCCATCCCACAAGAGCGTATGCGTTCCGACAGGCATAAAATCACCAGTGAGTTCGCGGATTTTCTGGCCTGTCAAACTGTAGATGGTAACTGTAGCGTAACCTGATTCGGGCAGTGTGAACTCGATGGTTGTCGAGGGGTTGAACGGATTGGGGTAGGTTTTGATGAGGGGCAGTGATTCGGGCGTTTGTTCTCCTTCGTGGACTGAAGTCGTGATTATTTCCCCGGTGTATCGTGACACACCGTTGTCGGTGCCAAACCAGATGGTGTTGTTTTTCTCCACCGCAATGGCATTGACTTTATTGTCGCACAGGCCGCTGTTTTGAGTGTTGAAGGTCGTCCATGTTTCGCCGTCGAAGCGGGTGACTCCGGCGTCGGTGCCAATCCACATTATATCGTTGTTATCGAATAAGATTGTATTAATTATGTTTGACGGCAATTCGCTGTTTGTAACATCGTAGGGAATTGATGTGGTATTTTCGTCCAGACTAAAACAAAGTAAGCCCTCTGCTTTGTCTTTATTGTAGGGTTCTGCTATTCCCATCCAGAGTTTGTTGTTATTATCAAAAGCCATACATACAATATATTTATTTATACTTTTTAGTCTTGTATAATCTTCATCAGCAAAATATATGGGTCTTCCGATAAATAATAATCCGCTGCTTGACCCTGCCCATAAACGGGCATTGTTATCCCAAGCCAAACATGTTTTGGAAGCTCCATTAAGCGCCACTAAGTCATAAATTTCAGGTATTGAAGGTTTAAACCAAGTTATAGCAGCACTTTGAGTTGTAGTTTCTGGAAAATGTTGACAAATCCAGTAATAATTGGTAAAACCGGGCCGTATATCCGGAACAACATCCCATATTAATCCACCGCGATCAAGATGATCGATAAAACCATGATATAACGACATTGAAAAGCCGTCGTACATAATTAACGATGTATGGTAATTAGTCAATACAATACCATTTAGTACCAATAGCGAAGTACCGAATGCCCTTTTTTCAGTATTATTGTGCTCTAACTCTTCTGATAAATAAATATCATATGTTATAGGAGTTTTCCAGGTATTTCCGTCAAATTGAGATAATCCAACAGGTACGATTTTAGGAGTTGCATTAGGATTTCCGTGCGTTGCCCATATACAATTCCTATTTTCATCCCAGGCGATTCGTTTAATGTAACTGTCCAGCAGCCACGGGTGGCCGTAACACATATATTCTCTCTGATAATCATTAAGTATGAATAATCCTTCACCGGTGAGAATCCAGTATGAATTTTCACCGGGCGCTATTGCTAAAAATTCTGCATTAAATTCAATAATATCTGAAAATAATACCTTGTCCCCTCTTAATCTGGTTATTTTATTTCTAGAGGATTTGTACAGAATAGAGCCCTGTGTTGCGGTGATGTAATCATACGGGCCGCTGCCCTCATAAAACTCTATCGTTTCCCATGTATCATTCGTAAAGGTCAACAATACTTTTTTATAG
>JAFGMP010000003.1 GCA_016927495.1 Candidatus Latescibacterota bacterium
AATTACTATATATGGTAGTGCCAAGAAATTTTTCTATGCCCGCAAACCCCCTTCGCTAAAGAATTCATAAATCCATACTGTTAAAGACCTGCTTTAGTAACGTTCTCTTCTAACACCAATCGCGGGATATCCGAAATATACCATTTCCAATAGTATTAAGACTTATAATTGAAGATAAATATCCCTACTTTTTCACAACAAAAATTCTGAGGATAAGAATACGATGAAACCTTTACTTAAAATTGATTTGGAGAAACATATTTATTGCGATAACAGTGGATGGATTATTAATCCGCTGGAGGAAAAGCCATTACCTGCCAATACTGTGGGAAATTTGCATATCGGGAAACCGAAAAATGTAAAAATATGTTTGAATGAATTTGTTATATCTCTTTTTCTCCGTATTTTTTTAACATATATCTGATTTTACGTTCCGATATATCAAGGAGCCGTGCCGCCGCGCTTTTGTTGCCGCCTGTTTCACGCATTGCTTTCAAAAGTTGTTTCTTCTCAAGATTTGCAACTTGCTGGTCGAGCCCCATATCTTCATAGGGTTTTTCTTCATCCGATGAAACACGTAACGGTAAATCCCGTACTGTTATTGTGTCGTTACGTGTCAGTACAACGGCTTGTTCGATAATGTTACCCAGTTCGCGGATATTTCCCGGAAATGAATATTTCACAAGGAAATCGAGAGCATCCGGAGTTATGCCGACTATTTCTTTGGAATGCTCTTCCGCATAGAGTTTGATGAAATGCTCCGCAAGCACGGGAATATCAGCTTTTCTTTTCCTCAAAGGTGGTATTTCGATGCCGACGACATTGATTCGATAGAAAAGGTCTTCCCTGAAGTTGCCGGTCCGCATCTCATCTTCAAGGTCGCGGTTGGTAGCGGCTACAATTCGTACATCGACTTTGATGGGTTCATTTCCGCCCACACGTTCGAATTTCCGCTCCTGTAATACCCGAAGAAGTTTAACCTGAACACTGAGCGGTACTTCACCAATCTCGTCAAGAAACAATGTGCCGCCGTTCGCCTGTTCAAACCTTCCGACACGAAGCCGTTCCGCTCCCGTAAATGACCCTTTTTCATGTCCGAACAGTTCGCTTTCGATTAAATTCTCCGGTATTGCCGAGCAGTTTACCGCAACAAACGGTTTTTCGCTGAGCGAACTCATCTCATGTATTGCCCGTGCCACAAGTTCTTTACCCGTGCCGCTTTCACCGGTAATCAAAACAGTTGCATTGCTTTTCGCCGTCCGTGCGACTTTACTCATTACGCCTTCCATCGCTTCAGACATATAAACGATACCGGGGAAATATGGCGCTTTTTGAACCTGTTCTCTCAGTTGTTCGTTTTCACGTACCAACTCCTGTTTTTCAAGAATTTTCTCAAGAATAATATCCAGTTCTTCCAGATTTAACGGTTTGGTTAAATAATCTTCCACACCGTTTTTCATGGCCTGAACCGCATCGTCGATACTTCCATATGCCGTCAGCATAATCATTGACACATTCGGGTGTTCTTTTCTAACCCGGGTTATAAGTTCAAGGCCGCTCATTTCCGGCATCTTCTGGTCAGAAATCAATATATCCACAGTATTGTGTTTAATACTGTCGAGCGCTTCCTGTCCGGATGAAGCCAAAAGGACGGAATAACCTTTTTTATTAAGATGTCCACCGAGCATTTCGCGCTGGATTTTTTCATCATCTACCACCAGAATGTTCGCTTTCATTTCTTTTCTCCGTTTATTGGTACATATATGCTGAATACCGCTCCGCCATTATCCAGGTTCTCTGCAATGATTCTGCCGCCATGGGCAGTTACAATTCTATGGACTTCACTGAGCCCCAATCCGTTACCTTTGCTTCGGGTTGTAAAATATGGATCGAATATTTTCGGAAGGATATCTTCTGCGATGCCTGTTCCGTTGTCTTCAATCCTCAATTCCAACTCGCGATCCTTTCTTACGGCGAAAATGGAAATAAGGCCTTTTTCCCGTATCGCATCGAAAGCATTGAGTAAAATATTCAGAAGAGCCTGCTTCAACTGATCGTAATCGCACCGGCAGAACAATCCCATATCGATAAAAGTTCTGATCGTAATACCTTTACGTTTTGCATTTTCTGCAGTTATGGTAAGGATATCGGTAACGAGTTCATTAATGTTAACCAATGACATCACAAGTTTCGGCGGTCTGGCGAATTTTAGAAAATTTTCCACTATTATACTGATTCTTGAAATTTCCTTTCCAATAGTAGAAAGGAGACTGGCGTACTCTTCCTGATTTTCATTTGTAGTGAATTCGGCTTTGATTCGTTGCGTGATAATACTGATGGCGTTCAGAGGATTCCGGATTTCATGTGCTACACCGGCAGCCAGTTGTCCCATCGAGGTTAGTCGCTCGTTACGGCGTGTTTCTGCTTCCATACGGCGGACTTCAAGGAGAATTCTGTCATGTTCTGCGTTCAGGATAAGATAATTCTGCCTGAGTATGGTAAAAAAGAGCACAAAAGCTCCGGATATGATCGAAGCGATAAAGAGCAGTATAAATTGCCTTAGAGCACGCTGCCTGATTTTATTGATTTCAGTCATATGAAGGCCGATACGTACCAATCCGAGATTAACCTCGTCAACAACAAGAGAACGGACAACTTCCAGAATTTCAGCGCCGTCTTTGGAAATCATTCTTGATCCACCGTCACCTTTCCATGCGCTATAGAGGAATGGATCATCGATGATGCGTATCATTTCCGTGACGCCGCCGGATGCCGCTACAATACCGATTGAGTCCTGTAACGTAATATAACTCACTCCTTCCAGCGATCCGATTTTACTGAAAAGGGTGCCAAGACCTACAGTTTTTCGAAAATCGAGCATTTTGTACGAATCGGTGTTAACAACAACCGCGCCTCCGCAATTTCGTTTAACGACAACACCGTACCGTTTCCCGCTGTAATATTGATCTTCCATAAATCCGATAACCGCTTCATCATACTCGCCGGACAGCACCGATTCCACTTCGGGACGATGTTTATGATTATCATTGATTTCACGATCGGTCAAGGGGCTGCTCCATGAAATGACATTTCCGTTATTATCCAGAACAGCAATCATATAGAGGTCGTTATCAAGTGCAATTTGAGCAAGCGTATCGGGATGTGGTATGCCCGATTCTGACAAACGTTCTATGAGACGAGCGTTTTCGAGCAGTCTCTGCGCAGTAAGATATTCAACTTCATCGAGAGCATAAATCCCTGCTGCAGCGGATACACCGACAAAATTGATAAGCCTTTCCGCTTCATTCATCATGAGCAGTTTAAGGTCTTTTATATTCTGGCGGAATCCCATATATAATACTGATCCGAGGATTACGATAACCAGAGTCCATACTAAAATAATATAACTTGAGCCGACACGGGTGATTTTCATTCCGGTTTCACTTAATAAAATCAAAATTCAAAGCTGTCCCCACACTGTCGAATGACAAATCAGATACTGTCGCATCCACTGATCTGTAATATAAATCTAACCGGGGATGTATACATGACGGGTATAGCTTTGATTGATATGCTATCGAAAAAAGTATATTCCATTCCCATTCTTTCCAGCCATGAGGCGGCAGATAACCGTATGGGAGAGTAATTGCGTCGTCATAATTTTTTTTAATGATGTTGGTTTCAAACTGAATGTTTCCATTTCCATCCAGAAGATAAGTTGCGTGAACGACGAAGCCTGTCGAGGAATATTTAAAGATATCATCGAGAAATACACGATCATATTCCGATGAAACTTTTGATGAGTCTTCGACCGAATGATGTAAATACCGGTTATATGCTTCAATCCATATTCCGCATTGTGATCCTGCCGACTGGGCGATACGGGCTCTGAAACCGAGTGTTTCAATATGTGGAGTATGCGGTTGTTCGCCATATTTACGGATTCCTGTTTCAAACTGACCTCTGATAGTAGTTCCCGTGTTGAAAAATTTATCGAGCCTCAAAAAAGCTTCTGACTGACTATTGCTCTCGGTATCGATCGACCGGTAAGTGCGCTGTCTTATTTTTGCTTCGGACCGAAACAGTAATGATGGCGTTATATATGCCTTGATTCGGGCAGCTAATCCAAACTGGTTATATCCTTTGAGCAATGTGACATCACCGTATCGGGAAATTCCGTAATCCAGTGTGGCGCTTAATAAAATTTTTTTTCTTGAAATAATAATTCGGGAAATATCCAGATTATGATAATGGAATTGAATTCCGCTGTAATGACTCAAAAATCCTGCATCGAATCCATAGTTCAATCTTGATTTGCCGGTTGATAGAATTGTATTTCCATACATCGATGATAGTGTCCCCGGTAAGCCATCGGGACGCATAAGCATATTGGAAGATGAATCTGTTCCCATTCCGAATAAAATATCAGTTGATACTTCGGCATAAAGAAAACCAATCCGGAAACATAACGCACATATGAATAAAAAGGCCCTCAAGGATTCCTCTCGCTGCGTCTTTCCCTGTTAAAACCTTGCGCTCCTCTGTTTCTCTGTCCTCGCCCGAATCCACGGCCGTCATTTATACCGTCGCCATCTTCATCCTCAAAGGTATCATTGTTTGAGAGATCTTTCTGCTCTTGGCCAGGTGGATTCTCGCTGCCTTCATGTGTATCACGTATTCCGTCGGCATTTTCATCAAGGAATCCGTTTTGCCTTGCACGGAATTGATAATATTTCCCTGTTACATCATTTATGCCATCGCTGTCGAAATCGATTGCATAGTATGATTTGACTTTTCCTTCATATTGTTCGTTCGACATAAGGTCATTTATACCGTCACCATCGGCATCGATAAAGCTGTCGTTGATTCCGTCGCCATTGGCGTCATTAAATGTATAATTATGCCTGTAGGGTTTGCCTGTAACATCATTAACACCGTCACCATCGGCATCTCTGAACAGATCGTTGACGCCGTCACCATCAGTGTCCTGGTATTCCGGCTTTTCAAATTCCGGTGATTTTCCGGCTGACCAGGAAAGATGCGGGACGGACAATATCAGTCCGAATAATAGTATTAATATTCTTTTCATCGCATTTTCCCTGTATTAAAAAATTCTGCTATAGAAAATATTTCACTAAAAATAAACAATTCTTTGATTTATCCTGAATACGATTAATAAGCAATCTTTATACCAAATTTTATGTATGGTTTGTTTAAAAACCCTGTAAACCACTAATATACTGAATTTTCCTGCTTTTTGATTCCTGATCAGGCGTCATACTTTATTTGTCAGTTTGCGACACTTTTGTCGAACGGTAAACTATAAAATACAAATAAACGCATGATTTGCAAGTCTATTGTTTGTTCAACGAGAAAATACCAAAACGACATTTTTGACGAACTCAGTAGCCTGTAGCAAACATTATATTTAGTTGACCAAAGACTGTTTATTCATTATAAATAATGACAAATTTACCTGAATTTTCTTAAAAAAAGCTTGTTTCCGGTGCGGGTGATATATTCATTGTAAGTTATATATTTTTTCAATGGTACTATAAGGGGGGTAACCACATGAATTTACGTTTTATAGCAAAAATAATCATATCGACGCTGTTTTGTATGATAATCATTATTCAAATCGATGCCCAAAATCCCGACCGACTCAAACGTGAGGACAGTTTTCTCGGTATACATTTCGATTTCCATGCCGGGTATGACTGTAATGAAATCGGTAAAACGGTCACTCCTGAAATGATCGAGCGCGTCATCGATCAGGTTCACCCCGATTACATTCAGTGCGACTGTAAAGGTCATGCCGGTATATCGAGTTATCCCACAAAGGTTGGCCATCCCGCTCCTGGTTTCGTACGTGACCAGTTACGGATTTGGCGTGATGTGACAGCACGGCGCGGTGTGGCGCTGTATATGCACTACTCCGGAGTATGGGATAGCGAAGCGGTGAAAAACCATCCCGAATGGGCACGGATTAACGAGAAAGGTGAAACCGATAACCGGCTAACCTCCGTGTATGGGCCCTATGTGGATAAACTGCTCATTCCGCAGATCGAAGAGTTGATCGATGAGTATAATATCGACGGTATCTGGATCGATGGCGAATGCTGGGCGGTAGAACGTGATTATGGCGAAAATGTTATCAGGAAGTTCCGTGAAAAAACCGGTATCACTACCGTACCCCGTAACCCTGAGGATCCTTATTATTTTGAATTCACCGAATTCAACCGGGACGGATTCAGGAACTATTTCAACCATTATGTTACCGAAATCCATAAACATGCCCCAGATTTCCAGATAGCGGGCAACTGGGCGTACAGTTCGTTGATGCCGGAACCTGCAGTTATAAATGTTGACTTTATTTCTGGCGATTTTTCAGCGAGAAACAGTGTGAATGCCGGGCGTCTCGAAGGCCGTGCTATGGTACATCAGGGGAAACCATGGGATTTGATGGCATGGAGTTTTACCTGGGATCCGGGTATTTACAGCACAAAATCAATAGCACAACTCAAACGTGAAGCCGCGACGGTAATTGCTCTCGGAGGGGGCTTTCAGGCTTATTTCCCCCAGAACCGCGATGGTTCGGTGCGGCAGTGGGAATGGGACATGAATTTGATGGGGGAGATAGCAAAATTCTGCCGGGAACGTCAGGAATTCTGCCATAAAGCCGAGCCTGTGCCACAAATCGGATTACTCTATTCGGGCAGCGCTTTATATCGTATTAATGACAAGATGTTTTCCTCATGGAAAGGTGAATTGAATCCGATGAAAGGGATTCTCCAAAGCCTGCTCGATTCCCAGAATTCTGTGGAAATAGTCATGGAGCATCATCTGACCGGCCGTATGTTGGATTACCCGCTCATCGTAATGCCCGAATGGGAGTATCTAGAACCGAAATTCAAATCGGAACTGATCGCTTATGTCAATAAGGGCGGAAACCTTCTGATAATCGGCCCGAAAGCAGCGGCGCTGTTCGAATCCGAATTGGGTGTAAAGCTTGTTGGTGAACCCGAATCCAAAATCAAGGGACTCGCATATGAAGAGCGGCTTGCAGGTATGGAGACCATATCGCAGGATGTGAAACTTGGAGATGATGTGAAAGCATTCGGCAGATTGTATGCCAATGCCCGTAACGATATGACAGGGCCATATCAACCGGCAGCATCAATTAAGTCCTATGGCAAAGGAAAAATTGCGGCCGCATATATTAACCTCGGCGACCGGTATCTTAACGCCAGAACCTCGGTGGCGTGTGATTTTCTGAACGGTCTCGTCAGGGAACTATTCCCCGATCCGATAGTAATGGTTTCGGGTTCACATACTGTGGATGTCGTCGTTAACAGAATTAACGGCAACCTTGCGGTTAACCTTGTCAATACAAGCGGACCGCATGAAAGCGAGACTGTTCGTGTTTTTGACGAAATCGATCCGGTGGGGCCGCTGGTTCTGTCAATTGCGCATGACCGTAAACCGCGAAACGTGACGGTTCAACCCGGGGACAGAAAAACTGAGTATGATTACAAAAACGGCAGGATTTCACTAACTCTGCCCCGGCTTGAAATACATGACATTATTATTGTTGAATAAAACTTATTTATATAAGAATTTGGAGTTTGACATGAACAGCGAGAAACGCGCTGAAATAAAAACAGCATATAAAATGACTCACCGGCAGATTGGTGTGTATCAGATAAAAAATACCGAGAACGGGAAAATATTTATCGGCAGCAGTCTTAATTTACAGGGAAGATTAAATCGCCATAAATTTGAATTAACACTGGGCAGTGACCAAAACAAAAAAATGCAGAAGGACTGCCAAAAGTACGGGATTGATAAGTTTTCGTTTGATATTCTCGAATGTCTTGATCCCAGCGATGATATGAATCATGATTACACAGATGATTTGGCTGCGTTAGAGGCATTGTGGCTGGAAAAGTTGAATCCGTACGACGAAAACGGTTATAATTGATTACATTTAATAGTTGCTAACTTTTTCATGTAAGTTCCATAACCAAAACAAGGGCAGACACACGGGTCTGCCCCTGCATTATCATCTTGTGGTATTGCCTGATTATATAATAATTTATTAATAATTTTCAATTTACAAACGGGAGACAAATGTGGCTGAACTGGTAGAAAAACGAAGTGTTGATCGCATCCCTGATGGGGAACGCACCACAGGTTTCTGGGCGTTGTTTATGCTCTGGGTAGGCTTTTCAATTTCAGTTGCCCGGTTGTGGCAGGGTGGTATCATTACCGGTGCCGGATTCTGGAAAGCGATACTGGCGCTGTTTATAGCTCAGGTATTCTGGATATATATAGCAATCGGTGCGGTTATGGGTGCCGCCGAAGGCCTTCCCGGAACCATGATTATGCGGTCCGCATTTGGTGTACGGGGTCGTGTTATACCATCCGTACCTCTGATTATAGGCACCATAGGATGGTTTGGGCTTCAACTCGGTATTACGGCATCTGCTCTCGAAATTCTTATCAAGTCGCTCTATGGTGAATGGAGTGTGCCTATTCAGGTTCAGTATGTTATCTGGGGTATACTTATGGGTATGGTTTCTATCTATGGCTATAAAGTCGTTATGTGGTTTCAGAAGTTTGTTTCCCCGTTGTTGCTCCTGCTTATACCCTGGATGATTTACAAGATGTTCAACCGTTACGATGTACTTGCCGAACTCAGCCGTCCGAAAGAAGTAACCATGGGATTTTTTGAAGCGGTTACCATTTTATCGGGAGGAGTGCTTGCAATGCTTATTGCAGCGGCAGACTCGTCACGGTATGCGAGAAGTCGTACGGTTGCGTTCGGAAGTTTTATGGTGGCCACATGGTTTGTCGGGACGGTCATGTTTGTTATCGGCATGATGGGAACGGTTATTGTCGGTGTTGCCGACCCGGCAAGCATTGTTGACCGGCTTGGTCTCGGTTTACTCGGACTTTTGATCGTGGTTCTGTCCGCCTGGTCGACAAATTGCATGAATCCATACTGGGGAGGCATAGCTCTTTCCACACTTACCACCGGCAATAAATGGTTACCCCAGGGTATACCCCGTGTGATATCGACATTATTTGTCGTTGCGGTCGGCACCATAACAGCGGTAATGGGGATATACAGCATCGGAGGTATAAAAACCTTTGTCAATGTTCTTGCAGGTACACTCGGCCCTGCCAATGGTATCATCATAGCAGACTACTTTTTCCTGAGAGGCAAAGGTAAAAACAAGCTCGATGCCGATGAATTGGTAAAAGTGAACGGTAAATACTGGTACAGCGGCGGATGGAATCTAATTGCTCTGGTTGTCTGGATTATCGGTGTTGCCTACTCGATGATATTTAAAAACACCTATATTTTGATTACACCGGTCAGTACACAGATTATATCGGGTATCCTTTATTATGTGCTTATGAAAACGGCAGGTAAAAAATATTTGTAAAAAATAAATGACAGAGTTTCATAATAACAGAGTGAAAGAAAGATAAAAGTCGGAGCAGAGAGGATAGAACTATTTGAAAACCAATATGTTGGGTAAAACTGCTGAATCTTATGAATCGTTCCTTCCCTTCGACTTTTTTACTATCGACGGTAACTGATATTGAGGTAAATAATGCGAAGAAGGTCATTTATTTCACATATAGCGCTTCAGACATTTGCTTTATCCGTACCGGGAACATTATATGCCATGGGTGAAAACCGTGAGGGCAAACAATTCGGCACTTCCTCCAGACAGAATAAAACGATCACGAAGATAGGGAACCGGTCGCTCGAAGACATTCGTGAAGTCTTCAGGCATGAACTGTTCGATATAACTTTGCCGCTCTGGAAAAAGGATGGTGTTGACTGGAAATACGGCGGTTATCTGCCGCACATCGACGAGAATGGCAACATCACCACGACCAATAAGAGCTTGTACTATCAGGGGCGAGTTCTCTGGCTTTATTCCTATTTTTACAATATGTTTGATAACGACGAGCGTTTTCTGCTATCGGCAAAGACAGGATTTGATTTTCTGACAAAGTATTGTGTCGATGACAAATACGACTGGTTTACCGAGGTCACCCGTGAGGGAGAACCGATTACCAAATTCTTTGATATTTATGCAAGCATCTACACCATTCTCGGACTAGGCGAATATTATAAAGCGACCGGAATTGAAGAAGCCTGTGATATTGCTGTTAAATCGGCCTACCGTGCCAATGAAATTATCCTATCGCCGCATTATCAGGCACAGGGGCACGGACCCTACTATAAGCCGGGAACAAAACGTCTTGGAACATGGTTGCATTTCCTTAATGCGCTCACTCCGCTTCTGAAATACACTGAGGATTCCGGGGTAGAAAAGATAGCCCGTATGTGTGTGCGGAATATGCTCCAGTACCACTGGCAGCCTGACCTGGGAGTAGCTTTCGAGATTCTTCAACCTAATTTTTTGCCGCATCCAAACGACTTTTTCATCGATGAGGAAACAAAATCAACACAGAACCGTGCACGATGGGTGAATAATTTCCACACCATGGAAGCCGCATGGATGATTATGGAAGAAGCCCTGCGTGTCGGCAACACCGGAATGTTCAGAGCCGGAATGGATTTTGGGCGTGTACACATCGAAAAGGGCTGGGTCGACCGGGGAAGCGAAAAGGGTCTTGTACAGTTTTATATGCCCGATTACCCGGAAACTCTGGAAAAAAATGATATAATAAAGCCATACGTGTTCAAGGAAATGTTTATTTTGCTACTGCTGGCGCTCGAACACGATCCCGAAGCGGACTGGGCGGCAGAATGGTTCGACAAATCGTTCGGTTATGCATATGATGCAGGTCTCGAATGGCCCTGGCGTGATACGCTGCACCAGCCGCGTGGCGTTATGTACTGCTATGAGATTCTTGGCCGTATGATAGAGAGGAACGGCAAAGCCTCCGATTTTTTCGATAATGCATCATAAATGACTAAATGTATTGGGCACGTATTCTAAGGGGCAATACATGAATTGCCCTGCGGTTTGATGATATTGAGGACAGAATTTTCTGTGTTGTTCCCCAACTGTCCATGGATGGGTTGTTTAGCTCCGGAGACAGAGAAACAGTTACCGGCGGCTGTGTAGGTGCATGTCATTACTGCTTCTCAAAGCGGATACCCTGGACTCCGAAACAGTCCATGCGAAATCCGTTGATTTTACTGCCTCGTTTCGTGGTGAATGTGAAAGCTGCCCAGCCTGAGGCGAAACGTTCCTTTTCAAACCGTGACAATGTACCGGATTCTTTTCCCACGGTCACTACAAGCTTACCTTCCTGCTCAGAAATTATGCCGTCAATACCCAGTTCATCGCTGCGATATATGCCGGTGTAACGTCCTAATTCATCCATGTCAACCGGAAGTTCCGTAAATCGGATATAGCGCCCGTAATCCACATAGGCAGATTTCATACGGAATATAACACGATTGTCTTCTACCGGTTTCTCCGGGAATATAATACGCTGGTTGGAATGATGGTTTATCAGCTCATTTGGTGCATAGGGTGAGGGTTCGTATAAATTGCCACCGGCCCTTAGCCCCGGTTGTTCACCAATCGATTCGAACGTTATGAACATGCCAAGATCGATGCCGAGATACCGTCCCGTAAGTGAATCAGGTACTCCTTTGTTAAAACGATTGTCGGTCAGGCCTTTCCTGTACGATGCGTTGTTCTCAATCTCAGCGAAACGGTCGACGAGCAGAATATCGGCAATTTCCATGCAGGTTTTTTGGGTTCCATAATTTCCCTGGTTGGCAAGTAAAATCACTGCAAAATCCTCATCGTGAAACATCATCAGAGTGCCTACATAACCGACATACCAGCCGTTATGCGCCACAAGGTTCAAGCCGCGGTATTTGAACACCGTCAGCCCCGATGCATACTGGTTTACCGTACCGTCTTTCATGACTCCGGGTTCGGTCATAGCCTCGAAAAGCCCGGGCTGCCAGACTCCGCCGGTTAAAGCTTTCACCCAGCGTGTGAGGTCTTCAACCGACGAATAGAGGGCGTCATGCCCGATTAACTGATTATTTGTCATCCAGTTCTCGAAGGTACCGTCAGAACGCTTGTAGTATCCTGCTGCACGATCGGGTATCATAGTACGGACACCGGTCTGAATATGTGTTTGGGTCATGCCGAGCGGTTTGAATATCTTATCTGCCGCGAAGTCCTCGAACGGTTGTCCGCTCAGCGTGTCCACGACCGCTGCGAGGAGTGTAAATGCGGAATTGGAGTACTCGAAACCCTCGCCTGCCGGAAAGCTGAGCCCATGCTGCCGTTTCAGCATTTTCTTAAACATGTCGTCGGTATACCACTGTGAGTAATCAATATCCATGAGAGGGTACATGGCTTCGGCGTCACGGATACCGCTTGTATGGTTGAGGAGTTGCCGTATGGTTATCGCACCGTAAAACTTCGATGGAAGGTCTGGAACGTACTTGACCAGTTTGTCCTCGAGTGAGAGTTTTCCTTCGAGCGCGAGCATAACGATGCAGGCGGCTGTGAACTGTTTCGATATTGAACCTACACGGAAGACGGTCCGGGTTGTGTTGGGAACTCCCAATTCGAGACTCGCCATGCCACAGGCGTGGCTGTGGATAATATCACCGTCACGGACAACTGCGAGAGCTACTCCGGGAGTTTGGGTAGAGTTGAATCCGGCAAAAATGGTGTCGATTTTCGCCGTCTGATCGGGAGTTAGCGCCTGAGCGCCAGCCGTCAGAACGGCTGCAAACGTGAAAATTGCCGCAAAGAGTAACGAAATGAATCGATGAGTGTTAATACGAACGCCTCCGGTTTGATGTGATAAACGGTAGATTGCGTATCATGATAATTAAAAGTAATAAAAACCCTAATTATATATAAGTGAAAATTTAAATTAGTATGTTCAACCTTCCGAAACAAGATTATTTTATCAGATAAAAAACATTGCGGAAATCCTATAAAAATGGTACACTTAATTTTAAACGAATTCCTATAATAATCCAACCATCATAACTATGATAATCGGGGGGAAATGTATGCACAGAAGGAGTTTTTTAGGTAGTCTTGCGGCGCAGTCGTTACTGTTAACCGGAACGCCATATTTATGGGCAATGGGAGAAAAGCAAAACGGTGAGAACTATGGTGTGACGACTGAAAGCTCGACAAAGGTTACGGAACTTGCCGGGATGTCACTCGAGGAAATGCGGGATTTTCACCTGAAAGACCTCTGGGAAGGTTATATGCCCTATTGGGATGGAACCATCAGGGTGGATGAGAAGTATGGTGGTTTTATGCCATACCTGAAAGAGGACGGCACCCATGTGGATACGATAAAACGAATGTACTATCAGGGGCGCGGCATATGGGTGTTTTCGTACCTTTATAACCATTTCGGGAAGGAAAAGCGTTTCCTTGAGGTTGCCCGTAAAGGTATTGATTTTATTTATAAGCACTGCCGTGACGAAAATGGTTACTGGCTGTCCGAAGTCACCAGAGAAGGTAAATACCTCAGGCCATCGGAAAACATCTATGGTGATATGTATGTCGCGATGGGTCTCGGAGAATATTACGAGGGAACCGGTGATGAAAAAGCCCGTGAAGTGTGCATTGATACCTGTCATAAAGTTACCGAACGTATTGTATCGGCGGAATACATGCATCTGGGTGGCCATGGCGCCGGCAATGAACCGGGGACAAAACGTCTCGGCACCTGGCAGCACTTCCTCAGTGCATTGACTCCGATAGCCCGTCAGACCGACGATTACGGGGTCAAGATGATGGCGCGCATGTGTGTGATAAATATTCTTGAACGTCACTGGCATCCGGAACTTGGAGTATGCTTCGAGCAGTTGGATGATCAGTTCCAACCATACAGGCCGGATCCTACCCGTAACAACCGCGCTATATCGGGATGGCACAGCATTCAGGCGGCGTGGATGTGTATGGACGATGCGCTGAGAACCGGCCATAAAGCCAATTTTATGACCGCTTTGGAAATGGGACGTCAATCACTTGAAAAATGCTGGGTGGATGGAAAGGACGGCGGCGAAAGCGGGCTTGACAGTATTTCAAATCCGGAAGCGAAACCCAGTATTACCAGCAGGTATTCAGCATGGGGCGCTCTTGACGATGCCATGGTTTTTACGCTGCTCGCCATAGAACATACCCATGCGCCGTGGGCGATGCACTGGTACAAAAAAGTTTTCGAGACTTCCTACAGTCACAAGGAACGCATGATTCGGGAGGGATTGCTTCATCATCCGCGCAGACTGTTTTTAGCCCCGCAGATCATCGGCCGTATGATAGAACGCGGTGGGAAAGTATCAAATTTCTGCGATACTTAAATAAACTTTGAAATTAATGCAAAACGCCGGTCTCTTATCTTGCCGGCGTTTTATTATTACGGTTTTTTACCATGAAGCTTGCTATAATGTAGATAGCCTTCATGGTAAAAAAATATCCTGCTTTTAAAAAATTTATAAGCCATGTAGTTTATTTACATGGTTTCATTTCTTCGAAGGTGAGGGCTCTTGCTTTTCCCACTCATCTTCTATATCTTCCCATCACATTCGATATGTAGATGCTTACACCGGTAAAAAGAGAGCGCCAACTGTGGCAATAACCGAAATCACCGCCAAATCCCTGCTCCGCAAATTCAAAAAGATAGACTCGTGGTTTGTGGCACGGTACGGTATGAATCTGTACCGTGGATGCACCCACAACTGTTTATACTGTGACGGCCGTGCTGAGGGCTACTATGTCGAGGGTGAATTCGGTAGAGATGTCGCGGTGA
Organism: Candidatus Latescibacterota bacterium; assembly: GCA_016927495.1. Classification (GTDB taxonomy): domain Bacteria; phylum Latescibacterota; class Latescibacteria; order Latescibacterales; family Latescibacteraceae; genus JAFGMP01. The sequence continues at coordinate 14,806 of JAFGMP010000003.1, forward strand.
AAGTGAACGCTGCTGAACTGCTGCGAAAAGAGCTAAATCCGTTACGGAAACGTAAGCCGATGAGACCCGGATTTATGTTGATCGGCGGCGGAGTCGGCGACAGTTACCAACCTGCCGAGGAGCAGTACGGCCTGACCCGTAAAATTCTCGAGGTGGTGTATGAGTTTGATTTCCCCGTGCATGTGCTGACCAAATCAACGCTGGTGAGACGTGACATCGACATCCTGAAAAAGATCGACGGAAAGAGCCGAGCCATGGTCAGTTTCAGCTTTTCCTCGGCAGATGACCGTATCAGCAAAGTGTTCGAGCCGGGAGTGCCGCCGCCGTCGGAGCGGCTGAGGAATATTGCGTTTCTGAAAGATCAGGGCATTTCCTGCGGTATGTTTCTGATGCCGGTGTTACCGTACGTTACCGATACCCGGGAATTGATGGAGGAAACGGTCGTCAAAGCAAAGGAAGCGGGAGTCGACTTCATAATTTTCAGCGGTTTGACCCTGAAAGAGGGCAGGCAGAAACAGTATTTTTACGAGGCCCTCAAAACGTACGATCCCGGTTTGGTTCCGGAGTATGACAAGCTCTATACCGGGAACACATGGGGCCAGGCATCGGGAACATATTATGACGAGATCAACAAAACTTTCCGGGATGTTACTGACAAATATGCTATCCCGAAGCGAATTCCTCCTGAATTATACCGTGATTTTCTCGATCAAAACGATTTGGTTGTGGTCATGCTGGAACATATGGATTATCTTTTAACATTGAGAGGTGAAAAATCGCCGTTCGGCTTTGCGGCGTACTCAATTTCGAAGGTTAAAGAGCCGCTTTCCTCAAAAAAAAGTGAACTGACCGGATTGAAAGGCGTCGGCAATTATACCGAGAAGATTATCCTTGAGATACTCGATACCGGGAATTCGATATTGTATCAAAAACTGATGGGAAGATGAATAATAGCTGATTTTTTTGGGAGCATAATGTGTAAATTAATAAAATACCCAATTATTTTTTCTACAGGATACCTGCTATGATAACCAGACGGCGTTTTATCAAAAATGCGGCTTCAATCGGCGGGCTGGGGCTGGTAAAACCGGTGCATGTTTTCGGGGCACGGGCGCAGACATCTTCGGGCAAATTCGGTGTCCACCCGTTCATCGAGAAACACCCGGAAGCGGTCTTCATTATGCACACTAATGTCGACATAAAGACCAATTCTCCGGCGAAGAAGGATACCGGGTTCAGGTTTGTACGATCTGTTTTTTTCCCGATGGAAAATGGCGGTTTGCCTTTAACCCATATGATTCCGGTTAAGCCGAACCTGACCGCATCACAAACCGATAATAAAGACTTTTCCCTCGAATTCGGCATGGGTATTGTGACTGACCCGTACTTTGTCGAGGGAGTTATCGAGGGGATGAAGGAACTCGGGCTATCCGGCAGCCAGTTTTACCTTCGTGAGGTGAACGCTCCCGAGGATTTCGGGCCACGCGGCTACACTTCGATGGCGGAACGCACCGGAGCTGACATACGGGATTTGAACGAGGATGTACGCACCATAGGCAAGGAATTCATTCAATGGGCCGATGTCCCCGATGCTGTGGTGCATGAAAAAATTCCCTATCTCTGGCCGGTCAATGCGCCCAACACGTTTTATCTCAACATTGCCAAGTTCAAGACCCATGATACCGGTTTGACACTGTGCTGCAAAAACCATCAGGGGACAGTCGCGAACAAATACCAGCGTTTCTGTCATGGTGTCACAGCATTCGAAAATTATCATTACGATTATCTCACAAGAAATACGATTGGGCGCTGCGCAGACTCGTATGACCGTCATCTGGCCGGTAACGTGCCGCTCTGGGACAGGCTGACCGAACCGGGTAAGGACAAAAATTTATCGCTCGATGCCTGGTGCCAGAGAACCTGCGACAATCTTTCATCGACCACCATGGGATTGTGTATCGTCGAGGGAATTTACGGGCGTGACGATGCATTTCTCACCGGGCCAAATCCGCCGCTGCACAATGACAAAGGTAAACGTGAAGCATGGGATTATATGACCAACATTATCATTTTCGGCAAAGATCCTGTGCTTGTCGATGTTATAGGTCACTGGCTCGGAGGACATGAGCCCGGCCAGTTCGGGTTTTTCCATATCGCCCTGGAACGTGGGCTAACTTCGGTGATCGATCCACGGAAAATCCCGGTATATACCTGGGATGATGGCGCCGCAAAACTCACTCCGCTGCCTCAAATTCAGCGGACGCCGATGCTTTCGAGCTACATTCCGAAAGATCGTTATGATACATCAGAGGGGGCACATGCATCGCTGTTTTATATGTATGATGATCCGTTCGATTACAACGCTGTCAATGAAACCATAACAGATATTCCGCTGTCTCCCGGAGCACAGGTACTCGACTGCATCAGAACGAATGCCGCAAATCCGTTTGTCGCAATAGAGTATACATTACCCGCTGATGGTTTTGTCAGACTCGATATATCGGACAGCGACGGCAACCGCCTTGAAACCATTGCAAACGGTTACTATCACAAAGGCGCTCACTGTATGACATGGAATGTGGCAGACCATTCCGGGGGGACATATTATTACACATTCAGCTATCGCGACTTTTCCGAAACCAAGAAATTGATTCTAACCTGAGCGATGCATTACGGTATCGTCAGGAATCCATGCCATGATTATCAAAAATACACAGATGCCAAGTATTTGATTTACATTTCATGATTTTATTTATACATTTAAGTAAATAAAAAAAACCGATAATTCAATATTTTGAAGGAGGTAACAATTGAAATTTAACAGTGCTGAATCCATAAAGATACTCGAACTGGCGCTTAAACGTGAAAATGAAACGGGATCGTTCTATTCGGATTGTATCAGGAAATCCAAAAGTCCCGCTACTGCCAATATCCTTAAAGGTCTTGTCGCCGATGAACAATTTCATGCTGATATACTGACGAAGCTCATTGCCGAAGCCAAAAGTGATGGTTCAATTGAATCAATCGGGACAAAGGCCACTGCCGATGTCAAAACCCGTCTGGACAATGCACATATCAACTCTTCAATGACTGATAAAGCATTCTCGGTTGAAAATGCTACGGCTATGGATATGCTGAAAAAAGCGTTAAATATTGAAAAAGAGAGTTTCGATCTGTATTCGAAGGCTTCTAAGGATTCCGAAGAAAGCGAACTTAAAGCAATTTATTCTTATCTCGCCGCTGAAGAAAATAAACATTATGTGACGATAAAAAATGTTATAAGCTACTTTGAACATCCTGATGAATGGCTATATGAAGAAGAAAATCTGATTTTCAGGCGGGGATAACCGGCTATCTTCAATTGGATAAATTTTTGAACTGATAATTTTAAAATTCAGTAAAGATTTATCGTTTTATATTGTGTAAACGCAAATTATTATTATTTTCGACGTAACTTTTTTTATGCACCGCCTGATTTTAATTTTTTAAACAGGGCATCTGCAAGATCCTGAGAACTATGCGGTTTTCCCTCGTCAGGTTCTTGCGGATGTTCCTGAGAAGTATCGGATTTTTTTCCATTAGTTGAATTATTATTAATCCTGTCTCTTGAATTTCCCTTAAAACCGGAATCATTCTTTTCGGTTGACGGTTCCGGGTGTATCATTCTTCCTGCCTGAATTTCTTCGGCCCGTAACTCATGGAACTCTCCATCAACACCATTGTCCGATATCTTTTCATGAGGCAATTCCGGTAAAGTCATAAAATCATCCATATAGTTATCCGGTAATATCTCGGACGGATCACCGATGATTTCCGCGAATGATACTGCCGCGTCACGGACAGCTTTTCTCAGCAGATTCTTGAGGTCACGGGCAAAAATACACACAATGCCATCCTCGAGCCAGGACGGCCATGAAACATAAAGCGGAATTTTTTCCGGGTGAGCGCCCTGTGCCTCGAAAAGCCCGGATCTCAGTATATTTCTTATTTCCATACTTTCGGTAATCTTGACGGCAAAAATAGTATCATGTGTTTCTTTTGACTGACTCTTTTTATCCATAACGATATTCCTTATATTCAATTTCAGAGTATTATTGATAAAAAACACATTGAAATATCGTTGTGATTGGGTATCTTGTCAAGGTTCTTGCTAAAGTATATTTAATTTATCCAATAAAAAAAAATTGCATTAACGCTTTACTTGACATATAATAATTGAAAACATGCATACTTGATAGTCAGAATGAGGAATATATGGCCGATCAATTTTTTACTGTTACCGAAGCCGCAGCTAAACTCGGTGTATCACCGAGAACAGTACAGCGTTACTGTAAACAGGGCCGTTTGAATCACCAGTGGGTGGAAGGTGTGCGTCACAAAGAACTTCGTATCGTTCCACCGATTTCACTTGATAAATTGCCCGGGGCGAAGCGCAGGAGCGGATTAAGTGCTTCCGATTATGTAACTCGCAAAGATTTTGATGAAATGATGACCAAACTTGAACGTGAGATATTGAAAAAAGACATTCGTATCGATGAACTTAAACAGGATATTATCCAGCTAAAATCAAAGCTGAGCACTGCTTCGATAGGATCAGGACTTGTTTCCTCTCAACAGATTGATGACAGCCGCCTTAAGAAAACTGCCGAATCCCTGGTATATGAATTTGAGAAAGTACGGCCCGCAGAAAAAAAATTGATCCTCAAACTGGTTAAAACCATAAAAGAGCATAATGACTTTTTACTAAATTTAGGCTACAAGGGAGATGAGGAATTAAAGTAGGTTTCAAATGTGTTACCTGATGTAAACGTAATATTGATTTTATGTGTATAAATATGATTCGTCTATCAATTACTTCTTAATTTTCTCCAATTTATAATTCCATTGCCTTCATTGGATTTGAAAATATTCGCAAGTATCAATCATTCCAATATATTTAAAAATTTCACAATTATAATGTTTGAGATAATATATTTTTGTTTTATATAGAAGTATCTGTTTTCATGAACCTTTAGGTCTACTAAGTCATTTTTGTCTTTTTAATGTGTTTACTCAGTCGGGAGGATTACAGTATGAACAGTATAGTATGCACCGCCAAATCTGCGATATTTAATCATTTGCAAGGTAAGTTATTTTTTAGATACTGTATCATTGCAGCTTTTTTTTTGATTATACTTCCTGCCATCTCCACAACATATGCCTCTGACTTTGTAAGTGCATGGCCTGAAGATATCACCCGTACATGGATCGGCCCCGAGTACTGGGCAAACCGTTTGCAGGACTGGCGTATTGCAAACGGCTATATCGAGTGCGTATCAGGTCAAGAAAACAAACCTATGAGGACAGTGCACCTTCTCACTCACCGATTATCCGGGAGAAAAGCAGGATTTACCATGAGTGTCAGTATCGGTCTTATCGATGGCTATGTCCGTGAATCACCAACAGCGGCAGCAGGCTTTCTGTTGGGTGCCGGTAGTGACCTTGACTACCGTGGTGCTGCTTTGGTTCATCATAATCTCGGCGAGGGTGCCGGAATTTTTGCCGGAATGTCAGGTATTGGGCTGCCGCTTTTTTCAACAGCACCAAACAATATCCTTGAAACAGCCGTTCCGAGGACTGAAAATTTTGAGCCTTTTCCCAAAGAATTTATACTTTTTCTGAGTGTTCAACCTTCTGGTGATACCTACGAAATGTCAATTGAAGTCCGTAATGCTGTTTCGAACGACATTATCGGGCAACTGACACGCAGTGATATTCGGCCGGATCAGCTTATCGGCAATGTGGCGCTCGTATCACATCCCGGAGGTGAGAATGTTTCCGCACGGTTCCGGTTTCGTGACTGGAAACTATCGGGAGATAAATTCGATGTATTTGAGGACAGGCTTTGCGGGCCGATTATCTGTACCCAGTATACTCTCAGTAATGACATTTTAAGGATGACCGCTCAGATGATGCCGGTTTCGGAGGATGACCGTCAGACAGTTCTGCTGCAGATACAAAAAGGTGGAACATGGAAAACAACCGCTGCGGCAACGATCACAAGGCCTGCCATTACCGCCGAATTCCGTATAAACGATTGGGATTCGGATTTTAATGTACCGTACCGTGTGCTTTATGAACTGAAACAGGCCAACGGTTCGTACAATGAGTATACCTGGCAGGGCACAGTGCGCCGTGACCCGGTCGACAAGCCTTCTATAATTGTGGCGGGATTTACCGGCAACCACAATGTAGCACATCCGGGAGCCGAACGGGGTATTCCATGGACACGGGATGGTGTCTGGTTCCCGCACAATGATATTGTCAAACATGTTACTACCCACAAGCCGGATGTGCTGTTCTTCAGTGGTGACAATGTCTATGAGGGTGACAGCCCGACCAGTCCGGTAAAAGAACCCGAATCGGAGGCACGTCTCGATTATCTTTACAAGTGGTATCTCTGGTGCTGGGCATACCGTGATCTGACCCGCGATATTCCCTGTGTCACCATCCCCGATGACCACGATATCTATCAGGGAAACATTTGGGGCGCAGGAGGCCGTAAAACCGATGTGGATAACAAGGGTGGCTATGTGATGCCCGCTGACTGGGTGAGGATGGTCGAACGAACGCAGACAAGCCACCTGCCTGATCCATATGATCCCACACCTGTGGATCAGGGTATCGGAGTATATTACTGTGCAATGAATTATGGACGTATCAGTTTCGCGATTCTTGAGGACAGAAAGTTCAAATCAGGTTGTGCCGGACTTGTTCCACCGACAACCAGCGGCAGACCCGATCATGTTATCGATCCGAATTTCGATCCCAAAACAGCCGATGTACCGGGTGCAGAACTATTAGGTGACCGTCAACTTGTTTTCCTCAGAAACTGGGCAGCCGACTGGCGCGGTGCTGATATGAAAGCGGCACTGTCACAAACCATTTTTGCCGGTATGGCGACCCATCACGGAGCTGATCTCATGTACCTCGTTGTCGATTACGATTCCAACGGCTGGCCCCAGAGCGGACGGAACCGTGCACTCCACGAATTTCGCCGTGGTTTTGCTTTCATGATCGGCGGTGACCAGCATCTTGCCACGATTGTTCATCACGGCATCGACGATTACAACGATGCAGGCTGGTCGATGGCTGTTCCTTCTATTGCCAATTTCTACCCCCGTGCCTGGAACCCCCCGAAACAGGGCAGGAACCGTCAACCGGGTATGCCCGACTATACCGACGAATATCTTGACGGCCTCGGAAATCATGTTACCGTTTGGGCAGCGACCAATCCTGGCAAAAAAACCGGCGTGCGGCCCGCCGAACTTCATGACAAGATGCCCGGGTACGGCATTATAAGGTTCAACAAACCAGACCGCACGATCACCATCGAATGCTGGCCGCGTTATGCCGACCCAAACGATCCGGGCACCGGCAGTCAGTACGAGGGCTGGCCAAAGACCATCGATATGGAGGACAACTACGGCCGTAAAGCTGCGGCGTACCTTCCGACACTCAGGTTCAGCGGCATGGAAAATCCGGTTGTGCAGATTATAGATGAATCCGACGGCGACATTGTCTATACACTTCGCATTCGAGGGACAGAGTATCACCCAAAAGTGTTCAAAAGTGGTTTATATACCGTTCATGCAGGTGAGCCGGGTACAGAACGGATGAAAATCATTGAACATGTGCAATCGGTGAAGGCAGGAGAAGAGAAGATGCTGGAGGTAAGATACTGAATTATTCAAGTTTGATTATTTATTCAACTGTTCGGAAATGGACACAATATGTGTCATTACCGGACAGTTTTTTTATTGTTAACGGCTATATGATTTATTCTAAAGCTATTAAAATCAGATATTTGTAGTTGTTTGGAATAAAATATGCTATGTATGTACTGTACAGATATGATTATCGAATCTTATCAATGTAACCTTTAATATTAAGTCATCATGAAACTTCTTGCATCAGCCTTGTTACTCTGTTTTATGTTTTTTCCTGTAAGTGCTGTTTTTGCCGGTGGTTTTTGGACTACCTATACCAACGGTAATTATATCGATGATATTGCTGTATATGATGATTACGTATGGTGTGCTACATCGGGTGGAATTGTACGATGGAATAAGCATGATAAAACATATGAAAAGTTTGTTACGGTCGAAAACCGCCCGGCAATTTTTACCGGGGTGACAGTTGACCGTACCGGGACGTTATGGTTCGGTTCCTCATCAGCGATTGTGTCATATAAAGACGGGGTATGGTCGGATCAATATGAATCGAATATTTTCGGATACAGTACCGAATTATCTCTCGTGCCGGATATGGACAATGTCATATGGGTCGGTGACACCGATACAAGATACGGCATTTTGAGTATAAACGGATCGACAGTGGAACGTTACTCGGAACAGGACGGCCTTGTCAGTAATAACGTCCG
>JAFGMP010000392.1 GCA_016927495.1 Candidatus Latescibacterota bacterium
CCAAATCAGCCGGATCATTTGAAGTCCACTGTTTTCCGGTAATCTTACGAAACTCTTTTAATATATCATCTTCGACCGGATATGTTAATGCTTGTCCATTCTTACGCATCACTCGAACATAATCCTTCAGCGCTTTCATAACCGTCATTGGTCTTAAACCGGTTATAAAATAACATTGTTTATCACATATTCCGCATAGATTACATGTATCGGTAATTTCAAATAACCTTTGAGTGAATGGTATTTTTTGTTGTGACAGTGCATAATAAATATCCATTCTACCTTGAGGGTAAAAGCTTACAAAATGCCGATCCCTGGCTTCAGGGCATACTCCTGTTTCCAGAAAATCAATCTTACACATAGCGTAGTGTCGGCATTGTGATGCTGTAAATATCGCATTTGAATCAAACATAAACATCCCATAATGTTCTTAAGGTGTCAGATTTAATATTTTCGATATTCAATATAATTCTTTTTGATAAACTGACATAACTTCATCCTCAGGTCACATGCTTATACACCAATAATATTCAATAATAGACAGAAAAAAAACATTAAAAAATTACTTGTTTAAAATTGACGAAAGGATTATTCTCATTCATAAAGCTTGTGCTAAAATTAATCAGTGTCGTAATACAGTTTATTAACTTCAAAATTATATAAGAGGAATTTTAAAATATTGCTCTGATTTCATGAGGGATAAAACTTTGTCAACAGAAGAATTTGACGAGAAAAAAAACGAAGCTTTTGCGGATCGGATGATCAATATATTAAACAGTGGTGCACTCTCACTTATGATTTCAATTGGGCATCGCTCAGGCCTGTTTGATGCCATGCGTGCTTTGCCACCATCAACAAGTAAAAGAATTGCCGATTCGACCGGATTACAGGAGAGGTATGTTCATGAGTGGCTCGGGGCTTTGGTGACAGGTGGTATCATATCATGTGATCCGGGAAAACATCTTTTCTCACTGCCTCCTGAACATGCTTCATGGTTGACCCGTCAATCCAAAGCCAATAATCTGGCTTTGTTTGCGCAATATATCCCCCTATTAGGCGCAATCGAGGATAAAATCATCGATTGTTTTAACAACGGTGGAGGTGTACCCTATTCTGAATATAAACGGTTTCATGAGGTGAAGGCAGAAGATTGTATCCAAATGGTAGTACCGGTGATAATTGATAAGGTATTACCGGTTATTCCCGGTCTGATCGACTCTTTACACCGTGGTATCGATGTACTCGATGTAGGATGCGGAAGCGGACAGATTATTAATAGTATGGCAAAATTCTTTCCGAAAAGCAGGTTCGTCGGATATGATCTTTCCGAAGAGGCTATAGCTACAGGTAATGATGAAGCGGTCAAACAATCATTATCGAATGTCAGATTTGAAGTTAGAGATTTAACAAAATTCGGACTGGGGGAAAATTATGATCTGATCACTGCATTTGATGCTATCCACGATCAGCCTGATCCGGAAAATATCCTTAAAGAAATTGCCAGAATCCTCAGGTCTGAAGGAACATTCCTCATGCAGGAAATAGCTGCTTCAAGTGATATATGCAATAACACGAATCATTTTATCGGGCCATTGTTATACACTATCTCATGTTTACATTGTATGACGGTATCACTTTCGCAAGATGGAGCAGGACTGGGACTTATGTGGGGGGAAGAAAAAACTTTGGAAATGTTGCAGAAAGTAGGGTTTGACAATGTCAGAATTGAAAAGTTACCCCATGACTTTCAATATGCCTATTACATCATGTCTAAAACCTGTTTGAAAAAAATATAAATTCGATTCATTGATTAAGATAGGTTGGTAGTTCATTAAAAACTTTAGAAAAATAAAATTAAAATATTTTGTACACGATTTGATTAACAATCAATATATTTTTTCTTCTTGTGGAGGATTCGTCAATTCAGACAAAAACATCAATTGAACATTTCTCATCACGTTGGGCTGTGTTGGCGAGCGCTATTGGAATTGCCATTGGTACCGGTAATATCTGGCGTTTCCCGAGGATAGCCGCTACGAACGGGGGCGGAGTATTTATATTCCTCTGGATGGTTTTTCTTTTCCTGTGGTCAATACCGCTGCTATTTGCCGAGAGTTCTCTCGGGAGAATTACACGGCGTGGTACGCTCGATTCATTTGCCTTATTAATGGGTAAAAGAGGCATCTGGATGGGTGGTTTTGTTGCCTTATCAACAACAGGAATCATGTGCTATTACTCGGTGGTTACCGGCTGGTGCTTGAAATATCTGACAGCGTCAATTATGGGAACAGTCAATGCCCGGATCGGTCCCGACTATTGGTATGCATTTGCAGGAAGCGCCGAGGCTGAAGCTTTTCACCTGGCATCGGCAATTTTAGCCGGAACCATTGTTTTTTTAGGGATACGGGTTGGAATTGAATATACATCCCGGTTATTTGTGCCTATTCTGGGCGTTATTCTTCTCTATTCAGCGATCCGGGCGCTTATTTTGCCCGGTGCTTTAAACGGTGTCAGGTATCTTTTCCATTTTGATCCTTCGGATTTTGCTCATCCCCGGGTATATCTTGAAGCATTAAGCCAGTCTGCCTGGTCAACCGGAGCCGGATGGGGATTATTATTGACTTACTCGATCTATTCACGCTCAAAAGAACCGATTGTGGGAAATTCACTCATAATGGCGATTGTCAATAACATGGCAAGTATTTTGGCTGCTCTTGCTATAATACCAACGGTTTTTGCTGTTTTCCCAGTTGAAGAAGCGCAGCAGGTTGTTCAGGCAACCGGAGAAAGTAACACCGGATTTTGTTTTATATGGATTCCTACCCTTTTGGGAGGTGATAAAGGTGGGCAGTATATGCTTGTGTTCTTTTTTCTGGCGCTTACGCTTGCTGCGATTACAAGTCTTATTGCCATGATTGAAATGGTTGTCCGTAACCTTATAGATCTCGGCTTAAACCGTACAAAAGCTACTATTGCCGTGACTTTCTTCATAGCTTTGTGTGGTAGTCCCAGTGCGTTGAACAGCGCTTTTTTCGATAACCAGGACTGGGTTTGGGGATTAGGTTTACTGATTAACGGTCTTTTTTTCACTTTTGTCGTTCGTCATTATGGCGTCCGACGTTTCCGTGAGCAGGTAATAAATATACCCGACAGCAAAGATATTAAGCTGGGAATAATTTTTGAACCACTTATCCTTTGGATTATTCCCATTCAGTTTGTACTTTTAATTGGGTGGTGGTTCTACCAATCATTAACATGGGATCCGATCAATTGGTGGAATCCGGCATCAACTTTCTCAATAGGCACCTGTCTTTTCCAGTGGGGATTTGCAGCAGTTCTGGTTATTATATTGGGGTCATATCTGGATTCGAAGTTAAAAAAATCAACGGAATAAGGAGCGACAAATTTTTGTTACCATAGTAAAACAGTTGAAAAGTGTTTTTAACGTGAAATCAGAAATTCGATAATGTAAAAATTACTATTTTTCATTAATATAAATTTTCTATTGTGAGTAACCTTATGTCTGACAATTCTGAAAAAAATATATTGAGTCGCACTTTCGGAAATTTGAACACAAAAAATATTCTTTCAAGCCTGGTTGTTGGAATTGTAAGCGGTGTAATAGCAGTCAGTTCGGTAATTTCTTTTGCGTTTCTTATATTTTCAGGGGAACTATCAACACATATATCGACAGGTATTGGACTTGTACTTTTCAGTGGTCTTGTAACAAGTGCGCTGATCGGTTTAATGAGTTCATCACCTGGTATCATTGCCGCCCCACAGGATGGTCCTACACCCATTTTAGCCATACTTGCCACTTCCATTATTGCTCAAATACATTCTTCCGGGTCTGAAACTCAAATTTTACCGACGATC
>JAFGMP010000393.1 GCA_016927495.1 Candidatus Latescibacterota bacterium
AGATTCTGTCGTTTGCTGTAATGCTTACTATTGGATTATCAATTAGCGGCATTTGTCAGGAGGGTTCAACAAGTACAGCGCCACGTCCAAGAAGAGATTCATCGGAAAACCGCTCGGAAACAGCTCCTAAAATTGTTCCCAATACCACAGCGGCTATGCAGACACCCGAATTCTGGATAAATAATATTAATGGTGATCCCGATAAAGTAATAATGACACCGAAGCAGATAGAAACACTCAATGAAAAAAATGCAAAACGCGAATCACACTTCACCGATGTATTCGGTGATCCCTATTCTATCGATGATGTACTTGAAAGCAGAGATCTGATTGGTATCATGTATCATGTTGAGGATCCCCTTTCATATACATCATTTCCTTCGGACAGCCTCCGTGCCCGTATCGAACGCGCAAACGACTGGTTCAACGGACGAAGGTTTTATGACCGCAGGAATATGCTTTATGATGAGGATATGAAAAACGAACTTCTTGAAAAGACCGCTGTCGAATCAATCCCAAAAGGTTCTGTCAAACCGACATACGGCATTCTTGTCAAACATTCAAACGGACGTGTCATACCAACGAATCTCACAGCGGATGGTAGGCCCGGTGGCTGGCTGGATAACTTCCAGTCGGGTTTAATCGATTACGGACAGCCCGTTGCGATACTCCACTTGTCGAAAGACGGTGACTGGTATTACGTTCGCAGCCAGATTTCATTTACCTGGGTCCCGGCAATTAATGTTGCATTAGGCTCACCGAAAGAAATTTCCGACTATATAAACAGCAAAGATTTCATTGTGGCAACATGTCATAAAGTTCCGATTTACGCTGACAATGAATTTCGTATGTTTGTTGAAGATTTTTACATGGGAGCTAAAGTTAAACTGATTGAAAAGTCCTCAAAAGGCTACAAAGTCAGTTACCCCTACCGCAATGCCGACGGTTCATTTGTTACCGGCACCGGCTGGGTTAAACCTGATGCACGGGTAAGTGTAGGTTATCAGCCGTTTACTCAACGCAACGTTATCAACACAGTATTTACTCTCCTTTACCGTCCGTACGGATGGGCGGATTCCTTTAACGAGCGTGACTGCTGCGGCATGATCAGAACAGTGCTCAGAACCTTCGGTATATATACAGGCCGGTGGACAACACACCAGCTTCATGCATCCGACCATGTAGTCATGTTTCCCCGTAAAACCCCATTGGATAAGAAATATGAATTTCTCGATGGTTGTGAGGGTGGTATATGTCTTGTCGGTGACGGTGGTCATATTTCCATGTATCTCGGCGAGGTTGACGGCAGTCATTATGTTATTCACCAATCAGGATACAGCTATAATACTGAAGACGGCACCCGGATGAATGTAAACCGCGTCAATGTGAACGATACCGAACTCGATGGCGGTTCCAATATCAGAAACTGGACGGAAATTACCACATTAAAACCTTAATAAACCGTTTATGATTCAATAAAGAGAATTCAACACAAGGGATTTGATTCGTCAAATCCCTTTGTTATATTGGTTTCTATCATTGAGATTTTGGTTTTGTCCATTTAATTTATAAAAAAGATTTTTCAGAATAAAAAAACGCAATGTTTGTCACTTTGATACATCGACTGTCACTCTGAGTGAAACGAAGAGTCTTAAAAAAACGGGATTCTTCACTTCGTTCAGAATGACAGAGATTATAATAATTGAGATCGTCATCATTAGTAAAAAACTATGTAAATTCGATAATCGATAGTTACAATATACAATATAGTTTAATAACCAGGGAGTTTAATTATGCCATTATCAAGGAGAAGTTTTATCGGAACAGTATCTGCCGTATCAGCAGGAACAATAGTCGGAAACACAAAAAAATCTGAGGCGGCTCAAAATCCTGCATCAATTAAACCGATTCGGATCGGAGTGCTCACCTGCCATCCGACACACCACCATATGCCTAATATCTGGGGGCCGCTTATTCAATGTATCCCCCGGAATGGTTTTTTGCCGACCCGTATGACCGGCATGATATTGACCCACATATGGGATTACAATAAAGAACGCGTCGATTCATATTGCAAGCAATTCGGTACGAAACCGGTAAAAAAATATGACGATATGTTAGATAAAGTTGATGGCGTTATTATTTCCGATATGCGTAACAGCGATTATTTCCCTGAACTTGCGGAACCTTACCTTAAGGCTGGTGTACCGGTATTGTTCAATCGCCCTTTCACCTCGAATATCGGAAACTGCAAACGAATTATAGCCTCATCGAAAAAACACGGTACACCATTCATGACAGCCTCGGGCTGGGAATACTGCAAAGAAGTTTACGCCATGAGGAAGCAGGTCGAATACCACGGCCCGGAAATCAAGGCGGTCACCGCCACAAACTCATCGACCGAGATCACCCATGATGTTCACGGTGTATGGATTATTTGTGCCATGATCGGCCCCGGGATCGAGAGTGTTTCTGTAAACCGCAATGTACAAAGCGTTTACGAAGAAGGTAACGATACATGGTCGATCTACTATAAGGAGCGTGAAGACCGGTCTGCTTTCTACGCCACGTTGCACAATCAGACCAACCATGAATCGAACGCGTCTGTGAGAGTTCAGTTCACCGACACATCATTCGAACAGGCGCTCTGGTATCTCAGCGGTGATACCGAACAACGCTACCAGTATTACTTCCTGCCGCCATTGCTCGAATTTCAGCGGATGATCGGAAAAGGCACCATGCCGCAGTCGCATGAAGTTATCCTGGAAAAAACAGCGGTATTTCTCGCCGGATTCAAATCACATCTGGATTATGGAGGCAAACCGGTTAAATTAAGCGAACTCGAAGACGATTACACAGTCCAGAGCGATCCGAATCCAATCACCTATCCTGAGGGCTTTTTCGGATAATGCAGAATTACATAAATTCACACAGGAAATAAAAGAAGACGATGCAGCGTGATCTCAGGCGGGCAAAAAAGACGTGCCGGTAAACCCGATGATCCCGTACCTCGTGAAGTATATCCTTTCAGATTGTGATAAGTCCAGGGACCGGCAATATATTTTCGGGGAGCATTGGTATTGGTCATCAGCGCAATTCCGCCGGGAAGGCATACTTGGCCACCGTGAGAATGGCCGCTCAGACAACAATCAACTTTCATACTGGCGGCTTTACGGTAAATTGATGGAGAATGTGCAAGAAGTATAGTAAATTCATGGTTCGAAATGCCGCTCAGCGCTTTAGGTAAATCGTCTGTTCCGTACATATGGGAATCGTCAACACCGGCAAGAACGATCGATTGACCTTCTCTCGATATTCTTTTATTATCATTGATGAGAAAAGTTACGCCTTCAGATTCTATACCGGGTACTATTTCTATAAAATCGTGATTCCCGAGAATTGCTACTACACCATGGCGGCAGGAAATTGACCGCACAAGCTTTTTTGTAAGTAATACACACCGATCATAATCGCCATGTGTCAAATATCTGAAATCACCGGTGATCACACAAAGATCATAGGATAATCTCCTGATAATCTCACATAGTTTCTCTCCACCGTCAACATAACCGTCAATATGGATATCGGATAACTGCAGAATGGTGAATCCATGAAATTTTTGAGGAATTCTGCCGGATAAAATATCATTTTTTTCAATACGGATGTCGAGGCTGTTTTTCACAGCGTGTTTTTTCAAAAAAGTTATTTTGAGTAATATATCGAGCGCAATCATCATTGGCTCTAAATTCTCAGGATGAAACTTGGTAATTCCCCCTCGGTTATATACATCAGCAGCATGCTCTCTTTGCATTTTCAGCCTTTTTTCAAGATGACTTTTACCAATTCTTTTGTTAAGAAACTCCAAAATATCTTTTTGCGTATTTTGCATACTGATCTTCCGGTGTGAAAACGCAGCTTTTTTAACAAATGCGGTGATTAATCCGAATAATTAATAAACTTTGGGGTTATTCAATTAGAACATAAATCAATATAATGTTGTAGTTCAAGTAATTGATATAGAGCGAAATATTGTGTTTTCCTGTCTTTGCCGGATAACCTGAAAAAATTATTTTAACCTCACCCTTTAATTTCCTCTCCTTAAAAGGAGAGGACCCGAAAACGTACGTATGTGGCACTCCCTCTCTCGCGTAAAGCGTGGGAGACGGGGACGGAGGGTGAGGGGCAAAAAACTACCTCCGGATAAGTAAAAAACTGTCGTTCAGGTATATCCTGTCATTCTGAACGAAGTGAAGAATCTCGTATTTATTTTTTTTAGACTCTACTTTTCACTCAGAGTGACAGACCGTGAATTATTGTTATAAGTAATACGGTGTTAATTTCCAGAAAATTTTTTATGAATAGTTCGGATTATATATTATGAACTCAACAATTATACAGTTTTTTATCCGCGATTATCAGCCAAATCCGCGTACATTCGCGTTCTATTCTTTTTTGAATAATCAGTGATAACATGTCTTTGTTTTTAGGAATAAATTTCTATGATTTTTTGATAGTTTTTACGATATTAACTGAAATAATACCCATCTTTTCTAAATATACATATACTTATTTAACTGTGCAACACGTCGAAATTATACAATTATTATAAGGTAAATTTTTATGAAAAGCCGTGAACGCATAAAGACAATCATATCAGGAAAACCGGCAGACAGATGCGGTTTCTGGCTCGGTAATCCTCACCAGGACACCTGGCCGGTTCTTCACGATTATTTCGGGACAAAATCCGAGGAAGAATTACGCCTTTTGTTGCATGATGATATCCGCTGGATTTGCCCGCAGTTTTTTCCGGATGTCTATAATGATCCTGAGGGGCGTGATATTTTCGATGCGGGACTTAATAAAAAATACCACGGGCAGGCCGGACCTTTTGCACAGTGTGAAGATCCCACACAGGTTGACGATTATCCCTGGCCAAATCCCGATTATCTCAATTTTGACACGTGTATTGAAACGCTTATAAATGCCGGAGATGTATACCGTGCCAGCGGATTCTGGACATGTTTCTATCACAATATCATGGACCTTTTCGGCATGGACAATTACATGATCAAGATGTATACTCATCCGGAAGTGGTTCATGCCGTTACTAACCGTGTATGTGAATTCTACCATGAAGCAAACGAACGATTTTTCACCGTTGCCGGTGATCTGGTTGATGGATTCTTTTTCGGCAACGACTTCGGTACACAGCTTGACCTGATCATGAGTCCGTCGCACTTCGATGAATTCGTTTTACCATGGTTTAAAAAATTCACCGTTCAGGGACACTGTCACGGGCACCAGGTCATACTTCACTCATGCGGCGCCATCCATAAAGTAATCGACCGCCTGATCCATGCAGGAGTCGATTGCTTGCATCCACTTCAAGCCAATGCTTCCAAAATGAATGCGGAAATTCTCGCTGCCGATTTTAAAGGCCGTATCGCATTCATGGGCGGTATCGATACCCAAGACCTGCTTGTCAATGCATCTCCCGATGAAGTGAAAGCGGATGTGGAAAGAGTAAAGAGTCTGCTCAGACCTTCATTGATAGTCAGTCCGAGCCATGAGGCAATACTCCCGAATGTACCGCCTGAAAATATAAAGGCAATCGCTGATGCCGTCAATGATTGATTATGTTGTGATAATCGCTTAAATAAATTATTTTTTTACCGGAAGGAACTACATATATGCCTGTTTTGACCCAAACAGACTGGATGATCTTTATAGCGTATATACTCATGGTTTTTGGCGTCGGTATATACTTTTTAAAACGGCAGAAAACAAATGAGGATTATTTTGTTGGCGGACGTAAAATGAACTGGTTCGCCGTGGGAATATCTCTCTTTGCCACATCGTTCAGTTCGGTGTCGTTTCTGGCATATCCCCGTGAAGGCGCTTATGAAGATTACCATCTGTTTCTTACCCTGTTGTTCATTCCGTTCTTTATCGTGCCGCTTTTATGGTTTATTTTTGTCCCGATGTTCATTCGTCACAAGGTAACCAGTATTTACGAATACCTTGAACTCCGTTTCGACCGTCGTATGAGAAGATTAGGCTCCATACTTTTTGCCGGATATGCAATAGGCTGGATGGGAAGTATGCTTTACGGTATGGGACTTATCGTTCAGGTGGTTCTCGGGCTTTCCGGCCCCCAGATGATATGGGTGCTGATCGGAATCGGAATCATAGCCGTAATATATACCACCCTGGGCGGAGTCGAGGCAGTCGTTTGGAGCGATGTTCTTCAAACCCTGATCCTCGGCGGCGGTGTGCTGATTGCTCTGTTGCTGGCGCTGCAAAAAATTGACGGCGGATTCGCCACAGTTATACGTTTCGGCGCTGAACACAACAAGTTTGATATGTTCGACATGAATTTCGATCTTACCGAAAGACGAAATTTTTACTCTGCGGTTGCCTTTGCACTGTTTATGTATATGCCCGGTTATACAGTGGCTCAGACCACTGCCCAGCGCTATGTCTGCATGAGCAGCCTGTCCGAGGCGCGGCGTTCTCTTTTGATCAGCGGTATTGTATCGACAGCCGTTTGCTTGTTATTCTTTTTTGTGGGAACCACAATGTTTACCTATTATAATCAACCGGGTGCAGGTGGTTTTCCGGAACTGTTCAGACAGGACCAGCTGCTGCCCCATTTTGTCGCAACTGAAATTCCGGTTACAGGCTTGATCGGTTTGCTTGTCGCAGGATTATTCGCCGCCGCGATGAGTACCATAGACAGCGGAATCAACAGTTTGACCGCCGTGGTTGTCTATGACTGGCTTTCGGGACGGGATGTCAGTGTCACATTAAGCCGGATTCTTTGTGCATTCTTCGGTGTGCTGGTTATCGGCGCTGCATTGATATCGCCCTATCTCGGCCAGCACCTGATTGAAATCATATCGAAAATTGTCGGTGTTTTTTTGGGCTTACTGCTCGGAATATTTATACTTGGCATGTTTTTCCGCGGCGCAAATACAACCGGAACACTGATCGGATTTTACGGTGGCGTAATCGCACAGATTATCGTATGGACTCAAACGAACATGCCCCCCTGGTGGTATGGTGGCGTTACAATATCCACCACGGTTATAATCGGTATTATCGCGAGCCATATATTCAAAAATCCGAAAGCGGATCACCGTGAAGTCCTGTTATTCAATAAATAGATATTATATATTTAATCGAGGATATTATGAAGAAAAAACAGACTTTGATCGAACGTAGAAAAGAGCTTGCCGCCAATATCGGAGTATTCGGTGTCGGCCATTACCACTATTGGCCCCAATTCGAGGGACTGCTTGATGAAATGCATAAGAAACAGCATGTTTTCGTTGAAAAAGTGAGAGCTTTGAATATCAACGTCACCGATTTCGGACTAATAGATAACGCTCAGGGAGCATATGATCTCCTGCCCAGACTCAAAGCAGCAAACCTCGATCTGGTATTCTGCGACATGGTGACCTATGCTACATCATCCACTTTCGGAATTCTCATCCGTGAACTCGATATACCGGTTGTTCTGGTGGCACTACAACCCTTAAAGGCGCTCGATTACACAAAAGCCTCGACTTTCATGCAACTTTGCAACGATGATATATGTTCGCTCCCGGAATTTACCGGCGTTGCGGTTCGTATGGGGAAAAAAGCCCCCGATGTCATAATCGGCATGCTGTATGACGATCCTGCCGCAGACAGTGAAATCGCTGAATGGTGCGCCATTGCAAGGGTTCTGCATGACCTTAAGGGTGCACGTATCGGTCATTTCGGCCATGTGCTCGAGGCGATGCTGGATATGCATTCCGATCCAACCTCACTAACTGCTGCATTCGGCTGCCATATAGTTCAAACCGAACCGGATGACATTCTGCGGCTGCAAAGAACGGTCACCGAAAACGAGATAGACGAAAAGAAGCGGCGAATTCTCGACATGTTCGATACACCCAAACCGAAATCCGATCCTATCACCCGCAAACTGACCGATGAGGATTTGAATGTCGCTGCACGGGTGTCTGTGGCTCTTGACAAGTTCGTTGAAGAAAAGGAACTCGACGGCCTCGCTTATTATTATGAAGGTGAAGAGGGAAGCGACATGCGTAAACTGGTAACCAATTTTATTGTGGGCAATTCTCTTCTGACCGCGGCAGGCTTTCCCATGTGCGGCGAATCAGACCTGAAAACCTGTATCGCTATGATGATCATGGACCGCCTTGAAATGGGCGGCAGCTTTGCCGAATTTCATCCCATCGATTTCAACAAAGGTTCGGTACTCGTCGGTCATGACGGGCCGCATCATATTAACATTGCGGATAAAAAACCTGTACTGAGAAG
>JAFGMP010000050.1 GCA_016927495.1 Candidatus Latescibacterota bacterium
ATGAATAAACCCGAAAATTTTGCCCTGCTGCAGGAACTGGCCGATCTTTTGGATGGCGCAGTCGGCGCTTCACGAGCTGTTGTGGATGCCGGATGGATCGATTACTCCCATCAGGTAGGTCAAACCGGACGTACGGTCAGACCGACACTGTATATCGCATGTGGAATCTCGGGCGCAGTGCAGCATATTGCCGGAATGAAGACATCAGATGTGATTGTGGCGATCAATAAAGATCCGGATGCTCCCATTTTTAAATTTGCCACTTACGGATATGTTGGCGATGTATTGGAAATTGTTCCCAAACTTATCAGAAACATCAAAAACAACAAGGGAATCGAATAATACAAGGTATGGTTTGCGATTGAATAGAGATGTTAATAATGAAACTTTAACAGGGTAATACACATGGATGAATCAAAACACTTATCGGACTTTTGTACAGGCAACTATCTCTCTAAATCCGATGCTGAGGTATTTAGCAGTATCAAAGATGAATATAACAGACAGCGTGACAACATTGAACTTATCGCTTCGGAAAATTATGTATCGACTGCAGTTCTGGAAGCTGCAGGTTCGATGCTCACCAATAAATATGCTGAGGGTTACCCGGGACGACGCTATTACGGCGGATGTGAATATGTAGATGATGTTGAGCGGATAGCTATAAAAAGGGCAAAAGAAATATTCAAATGTGATCATGTAAATGTGCAGGCTCATGCAGGCTCACAGGCTAATATGGCGGCATATTTCGCTCTGATTGAGCCAGGGGCAAGGGTTATGGCGATGGACCTTAAGCATGGCGGCCATCTGACTCATGGCAGTAAGGTTAATTTTTCCGGCCGTATGTATGAAATTATTCCGTATGGAGTCAGGCCTGAGGATTGCCGCATCGATTATGATGCCCTGGCAAAGACAGCCCGTGAAACAAAGCCAGCGCTGATTGTTGGGGGTGCGACAGCATATCCGAGAATTATCGATTTTGTTAAGTTTAAGGAAATCGCCGATGAAGTCGGAGCCCGTCTGATGATCGATACGGCTCATATTGCTGGGCTTATAGCCGGAGGGGTTCACCCGAGTCCGGTACCTTACGCGGATGTGGTTACGGGCACTACCCATAAAACGTTGCGAGGCCCCCGCGGCGGTTTTATTCTTTCTACCGAAGAGTATCAAAAAGCGGTTGACAGGCAGATATTCCCCGGTATTCAGGGGGGACCGCTCATGCATATTATTGCAGCTAAAGCAGTTGCATTTGGCGAGGTGCTTAGACCGGAATTTAAAACGTATACCGCACAGGTTGTTAAAAACTGCAAAATCCTTGCTGACGAACTCATGGCAAACGGTTTCAAACTGGTTTCCGGTGGTACCGATAATCACCTGATTCTGCTTGATTTAAGTGAAATTCACGTAACCGGTAAAAAGGCTGAGGAAGCTCTTGGTGTTGCCGGTATTACCGTCAACAAAAACTCCATTCCGTTTGATCCGGAAAAGCCGACCATAACGAGTGGTGTTCGAATCGGTACTGCCGCTTTGACAACACGGGGCATGCGTGAGGACGAAATGCGGGCGGTAGGTTCTTTAATATGGAAAGTAATACACAACATCGACGATGAAGGTGCACTGAAAAAAGTTCGAACGGAAACGCTTGAACTTGCAAGAACATTTCCTATTTTTGCATGGTGATAACCGGTATGCAAATAAAATTAATCTGAATAATTTATAACAAAAGAGGTGGCGACTATGAAGTGCCCTTTTTGTGGTTCAGATACAGATAAAGTGGTGGATTCGAGGTCTTCTAAGAACGGTGAATCGATAAGACGGCGGCGTGAATGTCAGAACTGCAATCAGCGGTTTACAACGTATGAGTATATTGAAGATGTTTCGCTTAATGTTATCAAGACCGATGGGTCACGCGAACCGTTCGACAGGAAAAAGCTGTTAAGCGGGATTACCATATCATGCGCCAAAAGGCCTATACCGACTGATAAACTGGATGAGATAGTCGACCAGATAGCTCGCGACATCGAAGCTCGCGGAGAACGTGAAATCTCATCGAAGATTATCGGTGAAATGGTTATGACACATCTCAAAGAACTCGATGAAGTTGCGTATGTCAGATTTGCATCGGTATATCGTAAATTTAAGGATAAGTCCGAGTTTATGAAAGAACTGAAGAGCATTTTTGATTAACTGATTGAATTTCAAGGTTTAAATATGTCTATAGCAGAAAACATAAAGAAAATACATCAGGAAATAAACGATGCCGCGATAGATGCGGGAAGAGATGCTTCGGACATTATACTGCTGGCAGTGACAAAAACCAGAACTGTCGATGAAATTTTAGAAGCTGCGGAAGCGGGAGTTTTTCATTTCGGAGAAAACCGAGTTCAGGAAGCATCTGACAAAATACCCGAAATGAATAAAAATGTGGTATGGCATATGATCGGCCCGCTTCAGACAAATAAAAGCAAACTTGCGGTTACACTTTTCGAATGGATTGACAGCATTCATTCACAGAAAATTGCCGATGTTCTCTCATCACGGGCTGTTGCTGCAGGACGAACCTTGAAGGTGCTCATTCAGGTTAATATTTCAGGTGAACAGGCAAAGTCGGGAGTTACTCCTGCAGATGTTAAAAAACTTGCAAAATATGTTGTGGAGAAAGATGGACTTGAACTCAATGGACTGATGACAATAGGTTCGTTTGGCGTTACCCATGATGTGACAAGATCAGAATATGCATCGATGCGGGAATTATTTAACACGCTTCGTGACGATAATGTTTTGCAAGCTTATATGAATGTGCTTTCCATGGGAATGTCGGATGATTACCGTATTGCTGTTGAAGAAGGTTCAACAATGGTCAGAATCGGGACATCGATTTTCGGAGCAAGGAAATGACTGAGCCATCGATAAAGTTTGTGGTACGATTTGTTCTCACCGGTTTTACATATCTGATACGGGGTATTGCTGTTTCGTTGTCTTTTCTTCTGGTTCTGAGATCGATTTCAATACGATTTTTTCCCGCAAACATTCAGAATTTATTAAGATCGGTATATGCAATAACCGATGTCTTCATATTTCCTGTGCGACAAATATTACCGGCAAAAACATGTTCCCTGAAAAATGATTTTTCACCCCTCGTCACTGCAATTATTATTTTGCTTCTGGGCCTGGGTATGGAGGAACTCATAAAAAATTTCGATTTTTTTTAAATTATTAGTATATCAGTGGCTTCAATAAATCATTTTTTAAAATTGTTACATTCTTATCAGAGGGGGAAGGTTGTGAATATCTCACCACTCGACATACGGAAGCACGAGTTCAGGAAAGTTATTAGAGGTTTTGATTCCGATGAAGTTTCGACTTTTCTGGATATGGTCTCGATGGAATATGAAAACCTTGTTCGTGAAAACGCTTTATTGACTGAAAAGGTTGAAAATTTTGACAGCCAATTAAAAAAATATCGTGATATCGAAAGTACCCTTCAGGAAACCCTTTTATCAGCCCAGCGAGCCCGTGAGGATACCCTAAAGACGGCAAAAAAGCAGGCCGAAGTCATCATCAGGGAAGCTGAAGTTAAAGCGGCGTCAATAATAGAAGAAGGCCGTAACTCTTTAACTCGCCTGAAAAATGCCTTCACAGAGCTGAAAGTACATAAAGACACATACCTTACAAAAATTAAAGCATTAACCCATGCGCAACTGGAGGTTTTTGAACGGTATACATTTTCCGAAGAGGAAAAACTTGAGAGAGTAGCGCCGATTATTGACGACAGAAACCCGGTCATAACTCTGTCGAAAGGGAAAAAGGTGCAGGATCATGAAAGCGCCGATGTTGAAACGGACGAAGATTCGGATGAGAAAGACTGATATTTAATCAACAGGATAAAATCTATAGATTCGTACCTCAAATTCTATATTTGAATATGTGTCTGTCAGCAGGTTGTTATCTTGGGCGAAAGGCATGAAATGAATAGCATACATGAGGCAATCATAGCTGCAAAGAATTTCATTTTCACAAAAACAAGATGTGTTCCGCAAGTCGGGATAGTTCTCGGTACCGGTTTGGGGGGTCTTGCCAGAGAGATAGAAACTGAGGCTGTGATACCGTATACCGAAATCCCCGGATTTGTCTCATCTACGGTTGAATTTCATGAAGGAAAGCTTATTTTCGGTTACCTGGCAGGAAAAAGTGTCGTTGCCATGCAGGGCCGGTTTCATTCCTATGAAGGGTACTCGATGCAGGAAATAACGTTTCCTGTCAGGGTAATAAAATCACTTGGAGCATCTTCTCTGATTATATCAAATGCTGCAGGAGGGATGAATCCTGAATTCAAAAAGGGTGATCTTGTTCTCATTGAAGATCATATTAATCTTCTGGGTGATAATCCGCTGATAGGTGTAAATGAACCTGAACTCGGTCCGCGATTTGTCGATATGTGCGAACCATATTCGAGACGTCTTATGGAAGTGGCCCGTACTGTGGCGAATGAACAAAATATTGAAATTAAAGAAGGAGTCTATGTAGCTTTGCAGGGACCGTCTCTTGAAACCCGTGCGGAATATCGTTTTCTCAGGATGATAGGCGCCGATATGGTAGGTATGTCAACAGTTCCCGAAAACATCATAGCTGTTCAAATGGGTATGGAAGTGCTGGGGATTACGATAATTTCAGATATGTGTATTCCTGATTTTCTCGAACCTGCAAACATCAATGAAATCATTGCAATCTGTATGGCATCGGAACCAATCCTGACCACTTTGATTCGCGAGGTGATTGTTAAAATTTGATTTTGATGCTAACTGATAACGAAAATGCTTTTAAAAAGAAAAAAAAGAGTGTATACTATATAGCTTATCGGGAAGTGTTGAGGGAATTAATAATATAAACAGGAAAGACAAAGATGAATAAAGAAGACCTGAAATACTTCAAGGAAATAATTGACAAAAAGAAACAAGAGCTACTTGCTGAACTCGGATATCTGGAAAATTCAACTTTGAATGCCACTTCCAAAGACCAGTCGGGTGATTTATCCGCTTATTCGTTTCACATGGCTGACCAGGGTACCGATACCATGGAACGTGAAAAGGCATTTTCCCTTGCATCGCGTGAAGGGCGATATTTACATCATCTCAATGAAGCACTTGATCGCATCGAAGCCGGAACATACGGGAAATGTCGTTCATGTGGTAATGATATTTCAAAACCGAGGCTTGAGGCTGTACCAAATGCGACACAATGTATAAAATGCAAAACTGCTGAAGAAAAAAAACAACGGGGATTGTAGTGCATAAACGTCTTTGGCTTTTTGTATTATTTATTGTTGCTTTGATATCTGACCAGATCTCCAAGATAGCAGTGGATTCAGCTTTTAGTCTTTATGAATCAAAGGAAATTATTGGTTCATACCTGAAGCTGACATATATAAGAAATTCAGGCGCGGCATTCGGGCTGTCTTTCGGAAATTCGAAAGTAATGTTCGTTGTGTCAGTTCTGGTGATAGTTATGCTCGCTTTTTTATTTTTCAAAGGACAGTTAAGAACAGAACATTTTGCTGGTCGTGCGGCAGTTGTTTTGGTTTTCAGTGGCGCTTTCGGTAATATGATGGATCGAATAAGGCTTGGTGAAGTGATCGATTTTATTGATATGGGATTGAAACAACACCGTTGGCCGATATATAATTTTGCCGATATCTATGTAACTATAGGAATGATTATTTTGTTCTTTACCTACGCATTCACTACCGAAAAAACGGAAAAAATAAAAACTTCACTACCGGACTGAAAACTCATGAAAGACGGTACTATCCGCTCACTCACAGTCGGAGAGGATGAAGCGGGAATCCGTCTCGATATATTCCTCGCTTCCTTCACAGACCTTTCCCGCTCACGAGTGAAGGAACTCATTAAAAAAGGTTATGTTACAATTGGCGGAAATCCTGTCATTAAACCTTCTCATTTAGTCGAAGCAGGTTCTACCATTGATTTGGCCGTTCTTTCTGTTTCCGAACCGGATTTTCTTGCCGAACATATACCTCTTAACATAGTCTTTCAGGATGACCATATAATTGTGATCAATAAACCTGCAGGTATGGTTGTTCATCCGGCGCGGGGACATCGAACGGGCACGCTTGCGGCAGGCCTTTTGTATCACTGCAAAAAGATAGCGGAAGTCGGCGATCCTCTCAAACCGGGAATAGTGCACCGTCTCGACATGAATACATCGGGATTGCTGGTTGCCGCACTCAGTATTGAATCTCATGAAATATTATCCCGAATGGTCGGCAATCACGAAATTCAGCGAATATATACCGCATATGTGTGGGGGCATCCTGAACCGAAGGATGGTACTGTAAATGCACCGATTGGTCGTCACCCGAAATACAGGCTCCAAAATGCAATTGTTCAGGACGGCAGGCCATCGGTAACACATTACAAATCCTGTGCACGGTATGAATTTCTCTCGAAGCTTGAAGTTATTTTACAAACCGGCCGCACTCATCAGATCAGAGTCCACATGGCAAGCATAGGACATCATGTTTTTGGCGATCCGCTGTATGGAGGCCGTAATAAAAGGCTCAAGGGTATCAGCACGGAGTTACGAATTAAAGCAAGACACATGCTCGATATCATCGACCGGCAGGCGCTTCATGCCGCCCGGCTTGATTTCAACCATCCGATAACAGGTAAAGAACTGAGTTTCGAAGCGCCTTTACCCGATGATCTCTTAAAGCTGCAAAGACAACTTGATGATGAAAAATAAATATGATATATGTATCATAGGAGCAGGAGCATCAGGACTTATGTGCGCTATCGAAGCTGCAGAGCATGGCGTACGGAGTCTTGTTTTGGAAGCCGGACCTAAGCCGGGAAGAAAGTTACTTGCTGCCGGCTCCGGAAGATGCAACCTTGCTCATGCCGGATCTATCGAATCGTACCTTGAGGGATTTGATACAAAAGCTGCCAGATTTCTTAAACCATCTGCTTATCTCTTGTCTCCTGAAAAGACAATGGACTTTTTTGAATCCCTGCATGTACCTCTAAAAACCGAGCGCGGTTTCAGGGTATTTCCACAGAGCGATAAATCGCTCGATGTATTGGAAGCGCTTCTTAAAAAAACAGTAAATACAGGAGTCATCTTCAAAACATCCGGGAAAGTTTTGTCGGTTAAGAAACAGAGTCAGTTGTTTGAAATAAAAACCGTAAGTGATTTATATATATCGAAAACGGTTATAATAGCCACCGGCGGCCTGTCGATGAAAAGAACGGGATCTACCGGGGATGGCTACCGGATTGCTAAAACATTCGGTCATACGGTTACCGGGCTGCGGGCAAGCCTTGTGCCACTGATTACCAAAGAAAGCTGGCCGGGAGAAGTGTCCGGTCGTTCCTTGAAAAATGTAAAGTTGAAAGCTGTTGTAGATTCAAAACGGTTTGAACGGTTCGGTGAAATGAGTTTTACCGATAATGGTATCGGTGGTCCGATAACCCTTGAAATGAGTCGTTTTGTGACCGATAAACTTCTCGATAATTCCGAACCGGTACGGTTCGAAATCGATCTTAAACCCGCGCTCGATGAAAAGAAACTTGATGCACGACTTATGCGTGAGATTGAAAGTTCCCCGAGCAGAGATTTTATCGGGATTCTTCATACCCTGGTGCCTTCATGGTTTGCTGATGTATTAGTCAGGCATTTTGGCTTTAATCCAGCCGTCAAAGTAAGTCATATAACGAAAAATGATCGGTTTCGGTTGAGAAATCTTCTCAAAGCCATACCTTTGACCGTTTTAAAAACAGCACCAATTGAGCAGGCTCTTATCACACGGGGTGGAATATCCCTTTCGGAAATCGATCCCCATACTATGATGTCAAAACTGAGTCCGGGATTGTATTTTGCAGGTGAAATTATCGATGTTGACGGTGATTGTGGAGGTTACAATCTTCAGATGTGCTGGTCGACAGGAAAACTTGCAGGAAAATCCGCAGCAGAGAGCCTAAAACATAGCGTTTAAAAACATTGTTTGCTTTATATCATTTGTTCTTGCGGTAAACAAAACAAAATGTATATTGTACTCCGTAAGAAGAAGAAAGAAAATCCGAAAGTCCGGTAAAAAAGTGCAAATAGTACATATATGGCGGTATATCAGGCGGAACAGGCGTCTCAAATGGCTTCTGGCGCTTTCGGTTTTTATTATAATTCTGGTGATTTTCATCAGCTATGTCGAGGTAAGATCGAACGAACATTTTTCTTCGATCTGGTCGGTCATCTATTTCGCCATGGTGACCATTACAACGGTCGGTTACGGCGATATAACACCGGTCACCACCGCAGGCAGAATTCTTACCATTCTGCTTTTTTCAATAGGCGTGGTGCTTATCGGTATCATGACAGGTTCTATAGCATCGATACTGACAGCGTCACGTATCAGGGAGGGCATGGGTTTGAAAAAAGTCGAACTCAATAAGCATGTAATAATCTGCGGGTATAATTTCAACATAGAACGTGTGATCGGCGGTATCATTAATGCTTCGAAACGGTCTGTACCCGATATTGTGCTGATCAATACCCGAGCAGATTCGGAGATAACAGCGCTTATTGAACTTTTCCCCGAAGCCACGATACGGTTTGTTCACGGAGATTATACATCGGAATCAACATTGAACAGAGCATCTATCGAGAAAGCATCATCCGTCATTATACTTGCCGACCCGGGGCCTGACGGGCAGTCAAAACCAGACGACAGAACACTTCTCTCCACACTTACCATTAAATCGCTTGCACGGGAGGTTGAGGTTTGCGCTGAACTTCTCGATTTTACTAACGAAGCACACCTGAAACGTGCAGGTGTTGATCAAATCGTTCTTTCGGGTGAATTCAGCGGTTTTCTCCTCTCATCGGCAGTAACGACACCGGGAATAACTCAGGCACTTCGTGAAATTATGAAAATCCGGGGAGGAAACGATCTGCGGCGTGAAAAAATGCCACGTGATCTTGTCGGCAAAACGTTTAAAGAAGCGGTGCTGGATTTCCTCGAACGTGACAGCTCAATACTCATCGGCATAATTACCGAGAAGAAAACGTTCAATATGGAGCAAATGCTGACCGGCGATAAAGGTTCGATAGATGATTATATCAGACGTAAGTTCGAAGAAGCGGGACGGAATCTTGAAATCGAATCAAAAGGCCGTGTAAGCGTCCGGATGAATCCCGGAAAAGATTACAAAATAACCGAATATGACAACGCCGTAATTCTCACCCAGAAACCGGAAGAGCCTGCACTATGAGAAATGTAGACAGCAAAACACTTGACACATTTTCTCTTTTTAAGGGACTGTCAGTTGATGAATTGAAACTCATCATAAAGTTAGTTAAAACTACCGAAGTCAATCCGGGCACGGTAATCATTCGTGAGAATGATACAGGCGATGAATTGTACCTGCTCGAAGAAGGTGTGGTCGATATTCATAAAACGCTGACAGTGGTGACCTCGAAGCAGGAATTCGGAACCAAAGAGCGCTCGTTCATACGGCTGACCGG
>JAFGMP010000394.1 GCA_016927495.1 Candidatus Latescibacterota bacterium
CCGGTTGCCGCCACATCTTCGATCGAAATAAGAACAGGTACTTTTACCATCACCATCCCCAGCGGCAGTAACGAAACTTCCATAAAATTAGTTCTTTCCGTTATGATGAACCTTTGTTCAAACGAGGGGAGCAGTACCCATGCTGCTTAATCCCGATAGATCGATACAGATTTACCTTTGCCTCGAACCGACGGATATGCGCCGATCGTTCGATAAGTTGGCATCAATGGCAGAACAGGTGGTCGGCCATAATCTTCTCTCGGGGAATCTTTTTGTATTTGTGAGTAGAAAGCGAACAAAGCTCAAGATACTTTTCTGGGACCGGACGGGCTATTGCCAGTATTTCAAGCGTCTTGAAAACGGCTTGTTTTCAATTCCCTACGCCGATGAAGGAGAGCCGCGAAGCATATCGATCGGTTTTGAAGCTTTGCAGCTGCTGCTCGATGGTATCGATTGTCTGGGGGCAAAACGGATGAGAGTATAAATCAACACAGACTTCACTTTTACTATTGACAATGGAACTAGTTGTCATTATATTACAGATGTGAGAACTACCGTAGGATCACTACCCTCCGACATTTCTTCTCTGCAGAAGATCATTACCGAACAGGCCCATGAAATCGATACGCTCAAGCATGAACTTTCCTACATTAAAAGGATGCTGTTCGGGCAGAAACGTGAACGCCACAATCCCTCGGTTCCCGAAGAGCAGATGACCCTTGAAGGGTTGTTCAAGCAGATCGGCGTGAGTATTCCCGGCTTTGCCGAGTCCAAAGAGCATATCAGTTACGATCGCCGCAAGCCGAAAAAAGGGCACGGCCGTAAAGCCATTCCGGATGATCTGCACCGTGAAAAGCATATTCTCGATGTGCCTGAAGAAGAGAAAATATGCGATTGCTGCGGTGCGCAAAAGAAACATATCGGTGATGATATCACGGAAGAACTGGAATACAAACCTGCGGTATTTTTTGTTAATCAGTACATAAAGCCAAAGTACGCCTGCCCGAACTGTTCGGAGCAAGGGGTTACGATGGCCACCATGCCTGCGCGTCCCATCGAAAAGGGAGTGGCTGGTGTGGGGCTTTTGGCCTATATCCTGGTAAGCAAATATGTCGATCATCTGCCGCTGTACCGCCTGCAGCAGATGTTTATGCGGTATTCGATCAATATCAACCGCTCGACCATGTCGGGATGGATCGCACAGATATGCAGTTACCTTAAGGTTATCTATGAGGCGATGCACCGGGAGCTGATAAAAGACTCTTTTCTGATCCAGGCGGACGAAACGACCCTGAAGGTCCTCGACAAGGAAACAAAAGATAAATGCGAACTGGGATATCTCTGGCCGTATGTCGGCGACGGAAAGCTTGCGGTATTCGAGTTCAAGGATTCCCGGGCAAAGGCTGGTCCGACCGATTTTTTGAGCGGCTTTACCGAGCGATACCTCATGTCCGATGGGTATGCCGGATACGGGGAGGTGATCAGGGAAAACCGCCTGAAACATCTGATGTGCTGGGCGCATGCGAGAAGAAAGTTCTTTGAGGTTAAGGACCTGGAACCAGAGTTCGTTTCGAAAGTACTTTCCCATATCGGTATGCTCTATGCTATTGAAAAAACGGTAACAGATGAAGGACTCGATCACGTAGAACGCGGGAAAAGCCGAAAAGAAAAAAGTGTACCGGTGCTTAACGCTATCAATGAACTGTTACGCAACCCTGGAAAAATCATTCTTCCTAACAATAAAGTATCAGATGCAATAGTCTATACGTTGAATCATTGGCAGCAGCTGATAAGGTTACCTGAAGACGGTCGATTATCGATAGATAATAATCTGGTGGAAAACAGTATCCGACCTGTTGCACTTGGAAGAAAGAACTGGTTGTTTGCAGGGTCCCCGGAAGGTGCAAAAAGGATGGCGATAATCTACTCGCTCGTTGTAACATGCAAACTTAACAGCATCAACCCATATGAATATTTTTATGATATCTTGCCGAAAGTGGCGTCATACCCCGAAAGTCGCATCTCCGATTTAATCCCGACTCATTGGAAAAATCGGAAACCGGAGGGGATGGGTTAACAGAACGGATACAATTGGATCATATTTGACATAATATTACTCCTTCAAATTAAAGCCAGACGGTCAGTACCCAAAGTAGTTTTCTTTTATGGTTGTTTAATTCTTTTTTAAATGAGTTTCAATTCTTCGATCTCTTTCTCGCCGCCAATATAATTAATATTGCTTAACATATTGCAAACAACGGTTCGGCCATAAAAGACGTTTTCCCGAAATGAAATGAAGGGAAAATGTGGCGAAGCCCGAGGAGTTTACGACGAGCTTTTGATGGCCTGTTGTGTGTCTGTGGTTTGGCACTTCAATTATAGTAATAATCATTATTTATTATCAATTCAATCAGATTTACTTATTGATTAACTTTGTCAATATTTTATTGTAATCTTTCTTGGTCAATACTGCTAAAATGAACATT
The DNA here is from genome assembly GCA_016927495.1 of Candidatus Latescibacterota bacterium. Lineage (GTDB taxonomy): Bacteria > Latescibacterota > Latescibacteria > Latescibacterales > Latescibacteraceae > JAFGMP01. The sequence continues at coordinate 2,487 of JAFGMP010000394.1, forward strand.
AATATTCCTGAAATTAAATTTAATACGGTAATTTTATTATCAATATCATAAATTAAGCAGATGACAAAAAAAATTATAAAAGTAGTTGCAAGATTAATTCTCATTTGAAATAAAACGTTGTACCTTTCAACAAATTCAGTGTACCCTTCCTTGAATTTATTGAATATCTCAATATCATTTAATAGGTTTTCATTTTGTTTAATGAATTTTGATAAAAGAAGTTCAAGTGTTGAATAGAGAGAAAAGATCAAGTGTCCTAATATGTAACAAACCAAAGAGAGTAATATTATTTCGATACCATTTTTAGGCGGAGCAAAATCTTTAAAATTACTGGACTTATCCCAAAAATCATAATGGCAATTCCATTTGAAGATCATCATTCCAGGCCATAAATCGGACACCGAACTGTGCCG
>JAFGMP010000004.1 GCA_016927495.1 Candidatus Latescibacterota bacterium
TCATCATCAATCTATATATCAAATAATATAATAATGCTATTATGTCTTGCAATATTTTCCTGAATTTATTATCTTTATATGAGTTAATATATTTTTTCATAAAAATCAGTTTCTACATGAATATATGACTTAAAACAGAAAAAAATCCATTCGATTTTTTTAACAGTTAATCCGAAAGAAGGAATTATGCAACGTAGAGAATTTATAAAAAGAACATCAGTCGGTGCAACCGCTCTTGCAGCTAAAGAAATGTGGGAACATTTTACACCATCCGAAACTCTGGCAAATGTCAGGGGCGGAGGACTTGACATAGAAGAAGCAGTGGAAATGATAGAGCTTGGAAAAGTCAAGAATGTGATGCCTGAAATCAGATCGGAAATTACAAACAATCCCCGTGCTGTGTTCCTTATTGAAACACATGTAAGTGCACGGCCGGATTCACGCGGATTCTTTGAGGAAGCCCGTCCCCAAATGGAGGAAACGGGAAAAGAAATCGCCAAATCAATTTTTGTAAAAGGTTCGAAAAAAGGCGGTTCAACGCTCATCAAACCGAATTTCACACACTGCCCCGATGATGTCTGGAGTCCCATCAGCGGTGTGATCACCTCTCCCGATTTCATAGCGGGATTTGTTGAGAGCCTGCGGGAAATGGGCAATACCAATACAGTTGTATCCGAACGCGGTGGGACAACTCCCAATCACCGCGGTACCGGTATTTATTCTGTGTTGGACAAAAAAGATATCCCACTGATTGAAGCAAGCTACGCCAACTTCAAATATTACCGTAAAGATGAACTCAACTGGCATAAAGTTCCCGATCCGGTGGTCTGGAAAAACATTCCGACATACAGGCCGGTCGGTGACAAAGACAATCTTTTTATCAATATGCCAAAACTGAAAAATCATAATCTTGGGCTTACAACTCTTTCTATTAAAAATCTTCAGGGTGCCGTACCATTGGGTTACGGCCAGTATTGCTGGTCATGGGAAAGCATCCCGTTTCTTGCCAAAAAAGAAGATAATATCAACTTCAAACGTGACTTTGCCACTGACTATCAGGAGCGTGTCGAAGCAGCCTTCCTCAAACACCGTGCGGCAGGATTTAAATACTGGGATTACGAACAGTCGTATCCGAAATATGAGGCCAAAGGCGGCTGGGAAGCATTTAAAAAAATCAAAGACGACAATAAAGCTGTCGGTGAATTCATGAAAGGTATTCCCCGTCTCATGTGGGATGAACAATGGTGTCAGCGTGCACTCGACTCTCATTCCGCCCTCCCTCAGTCACTCAATATCATTGAAGGTGTTATTGGCCGAGACGGCAGCGGATTCAATACGGGCACAGATCAACTCTGCAACATCGTAATCGTCGGACTTTCACGTCCCGAGGTTGACACGGTCGGGTCCTATGTCATGGGGCAGAATGCTAAGGAACTTTATTATACCCGTATCGCAAAAGAACGCGGTATGGGCGAAGACGATCCTGAAAAAATCGATATTTTCTGGATCAAAAACGATGAGGTCGTGCCGGTAAAAAGACTCGCCGAAATCAAACAATACAAACTCGGTGTAAATATACACACATGGTCGGAAACAGGCGAGAGGTTGTTCTGGTAGAAAAACGTATCAGGGAAATAACATCTTTTTTAGACAATAACCCGGTTCTGAACATGCAGACCGGGTTTTTTTATATTTTATGAGAAGAACAATACATGCAATTAACTGATTAATTCTTCTATTACTACCTATTCACTAGTCCAAATCTGAATTTTGCGTAATACAAATTTGTTAGCTCTCTTGTCATGTTATAAAATGTCGTTTAAAATTTTTTTAAAAAATTTCTTTCAATTGATTAAACGTTTATTTATAATGGTTGTTTATCGATTATAGTTCAAGCATTACACACAATAATGGCACTAATTTTCATGGGAGGAAGCAATGCGGTTTACGAAACTTAGTACTGTCATTCTCGCAGTATTCTTTACTGTATTTTTCAGTGCAACTGTTTTCTCCGCCGACGAAGATCCGATCACGGTCGGAAGCATCCTCAAGGCTGCAGACTGCCCGTTGACTGAAGCGCAGCAAAAAGCTATTGCAGAACTCAAACCCGGTGAGAATATGCGGGAGGTTTCGCAGCAAATCTATGGAATGTTTGACGAAAAGCAAGAGGCGGCTCTTAAAGCGAAACTGGGTGTGATGCCGTCCCGGAATGACCGTCCTGAAAGGCCGAGGTCTCTGTTCCAACTGATAGTGTTGGAAAAAGAAGGGGTTCCTTTAACAGAGAAACAGGTGAGCGATATTAAAAATCTATCGATGGATCAGGGCGGATACCGTCAAATGAATGAATTGTTGACTGATGCACAGCGTGAAGCCTATTCAAAATACAGAGGCAACCGTGGTGGTGGGAACCGCTAACCGGTATTGCTGGCATTTTATTATGGAAGGCTCTAATAAATATCGACCCTTGTTAATGTATCAATATAATAACGTGTGTTGATGCCGACCTGCGCAGAGTATTGCAGGAAGCGGCAACAAGAGAGAAACTGAATTTTATAAAGAAGAGGGTAATTTACAATTATATTGCCCTCTTTTCCTTTTCTATGTCTATCTTATTTTATGAAGCAACATTTAATAATAATGCACATATTTAGTGTTTATTATTGATTCATCCCTGAGAGGAGCCCACATATGAAATCATCGATACACATACTCCGTTCATTTGCCGTTGCCTGTATTTTCATGATGATTGCAACATGCTCAATTGCTCAAAAGGAATTTCCGGACAAGCAATACCAACCTGAAGTTGGACAGGAAGGTAAGGACGTGGTGTGGGTTCCTACGCCTCAGGCGCTCGTTGACAAAATGCTCGATTTGGCTAAGGTTACACCTGATGATTACGTAATTGACCTCGGTTCCGGGGATGGAAGAACAGTTATCACTGCCGCAAAACGCGGCGCTCGTGCTCTCGGCATCGAATATAATCCGGACATGGTCGCTCTATCAAATCGCAATGCTGAAGCTGAAGGTGTCAGTGATAAAGCCACCTTCCTCAATGCCGATCTGTTCGAGACTGATTTTTCCAAAGCTACGGTAATTACCATGTTTTTACTCTCATCTATCAATCTCAAACTGCGGCCGAAAATCCTTGACCTGAAACCCGGTACCAGAATTGTATCGAATACGTTCGATATGGGCGACTGGATCCCGGACGAGAAAGCTAATGCATATGACACCACAGATAACACAACAGACTACTCTTCCACTTATGATACCGCGCTTTTCTGGATTGTTCCCGCCAAGGTCGAAGGAATCTGGCATATGTCACAGGGAGAGCTGACACTTACCCAAAAATTCCAGATGATTTCCGGCTCAATCAATAATGCAGAATCAGTCATACCTGTTGAGAATGGCAGACTTCGCGGTGATCAGATAAGTTTTGATGCGGGTGATGCTCACTATAGTGGCAAAGTAGACGGGAAAGTCATTGAAGGAGTGGTTACAATAGCTGGGACTAACAGTACCTGGCGAGCGACCTTATAATGAAAAGAATACTGTATACATTATGATAAATAATATAGTGGGAATCGTCGAACTTACCCATATATGGAGTGACAAGCAAGTTTTTACTGCATATCCCATGCTCTGACTGTTATCCAATAGTCCCATCCTCTGATTTTGAGACTATAATCAAGGATAGTAATTTTGTGATCTGACGTACTCAAACTCCATTCGCTCCATTCTTCCCATTCGGAATTTTCATCTTTTCTGACTCGTACCGCTATTACTTTTTCTGTGGTTGTCGGGACAAAAACTTTAAAATACAGACCGGAGCCGGTTCCCAAATTACCATATAAATCATAATTCATGTAAATCTTAGTCGGTTTATCAGCCACAGGATTCTTGTCTTCACACGAAATAAAGAGAATTGAGGTCAGAATTAATAATCCCAAAACAACCATTCTTATAATGGCGGTCACTTTTTTTTCTTTCATTTTTTTAAAATGTCGTATCAAAATGTCCTCTTTACACACGATAACGGTGAAAATATTTCGTGTACTTTAAATTATTTTACCAGCAGCATTCTCCCGTTACAAACAGTACCCCCGGCAACCAGCCGTGATATATACACACCTGACGAAACCGATTTCCCTATTTCATCTCTACCATTCCACACAACAGAATACTTTCCCGCCAATTGATGCTCAGCCAATAAAGTGCGTATTTTTTGTCCCATAATATTATAGATTACCAGTTCGGTAAAACCTGATGATGGCAATGAGAACGATAAAGTGGTCGAGGAATTGAAAGGATTGGGGTAATTTCTAAGCAGAGTAATTTCTTCCGGTCTTTCTTCGACGTTTACCATATTTGCTGCGCCATCATCGAAACGGACTATACCATCGTAACTGGAAATCCATTTCACATTATGTGAGTCGACAAAAATTGTTCGTATCCCATAAAACGGACAGCCATATTCATACAGATATGTTTTCCAGTACCTGTCGTCGAATATGGCAAATCCATCATGATATGTCGCACAAAATAATGAACCATCAGGAGCGGCAGCTATATATCCGGGTGAAAAAGAATCAGTATAAGAATAGTTATTCCATTTTTTCCCGTCATATGAATAAAGACTCTTATTGTCATCGATCCAGATTGTACCGTCACTACCCCAGGTAATACATCCTTCGATGCCAGTCTTTTTCACCCAGAAAACTTCAGGGGGACATTCATTGATGCTCCATGATATACCGTCATATTTAATCATCTTGTTTTCAAACGTGTTAAACCATAGAAAACCGTCCGGATCTGTACCGATTACATTGATTGTGGAATATTCTTTCGTTTCCCCAACCCATTTTTCACCGTCGAATGACACAATTTCCCATTCATGAGGTGAATGCCATTTGCAGGCGACTTTACCAGTTTCCGATTCAAACCGGTGAAAAAGGGTAAAAACTCTGCCGTTACGGCCGACAGCAAGATACATGATGGATTCTCCCCCGAACCAGGTTTCCCATGATCCACCCTTGTATTGTGAAAGCCCATCGTTGGTTCCGAACCATAATGAACCGTCGGGTGTGGATGCCATATGATTGACATAATTACTGATAAGGCCGCTGTTTTCCTGCTTAAATGTCGTCCAGGTAATACCATCAAAACTGGAAACGCCTTCATTCGATAAAAACCAGATTTTACCGTTTATGTCTTCGTATATCGAGGAAATATCGCCTGAAATAAGGCCGCTGTTTTCAGTGGTAAACGCTTCCCAGTCAGAGCCATCATATCGGGAAACACAAATGCCGGACACAAACCACATTACCCCGTTTCTATCCTCATATATTATGGAGGCCTGTTTTGATATAATCCCGCTGTTTTCGGGAGTAAATGTAACGAATGACTCACGCAAGTTTTTTTCCTCCACATGGAAAAAGATTTCATCGGATATTTCCGGCGAGTCGACGGAAGAAATCCTGATAGTCATCTTCATCGAATAGTTTTCCTGTGGAATTATATCCGAAGGAATGGTATAGACATATTTTTTTAAGTCGGCATCCAGTGAAGACTTGATTTTTTGCCATGTGTCCTTGTCATTAATGGCATATTCAATTTTCACATCCCGCACACTATAGGTTAACCATGGAAGTTCAATAGAGTCGCCGGGATGGTATATCTCATCTTCAAATGATTCCGTGATTTGAACAAATTGCGGTGTATAACGGTACAAACCTATATTGGTTAACAGCCAGATAGTATCATATTTATCTATAGCAAGATCACGCACTCTGTTACGCCCTTTTGGATCATCCTCCCCCATCGGTGTATCATAGATTGGGAAATACGCCCAGGTTTCTCCGTCATAACAGGAAAAACCGTATTCCGTGCCTATCCAGGTAAGTCCGTTACTGTCAAAATCAATCGCCAGTACGTCACCACCCGAAATATTTTTTTCTTTGCTGGTAAGGGATTTCCATTGTAATCTGTCGAATTCACAAATTCCCCTCATTGTGGTGATTATAAGTCTGTCTTTGTTCGGCACCACTGCTATAGTAGTAATGTTGTTGCTTAAAATTCCACTGTTGTTGGTTGTGTACATCCACCGCAGCCTGGTGTCGAACGACATCAAACCGCCTTCGGATGTTCCAAACCATGATGAATTGTCAGAATCTATGGCAATTGAGTTGACCACCCCGAAAGGATAATTTATATCGGCATATGTATTCCATACAGTGCCGTTATAATAAGAGATTGTCTTTCCCGAAGTAAACCAGATTCCGCCATCGTTATCGAATGCCAAATCCACAACCCTGTCGGCTGTTATTCCCGAATTCTCCGTATCGAAAACTTCCCATGTTTCACCATCGAACCGTGCGGCGCCTTTATCGGTCCCAAACCACATGTTATTATCACGGCCAAGTTTGAGACAATTTATACCGTAATATGGTAAGCCACTATTTTTTTGGGTATATTTAATCCAATTCTCACCGTCAAAGACCTGGACACCGATTGCCATGACAACCCATTTACGGTTCTCGTGATCGATGGCAATCTGTTTCGGAGCACGATCAGGGATTTCATAAAATTCCCAGTTATTTGATATATCTTCTGAGTACGCCTTCTTAACTACAAACAAAAGAATCATCCACATAAAATAGAGCAGCAGATATCGCAGTAATATTTTCAGGTCTTGTTTACACATATTAATCCCGGGAAATACAGTTATCGCAGTTTCATCTTCGATTACACTATCAAAAAGAAAAAGCAATAGACATGCCATATTTTATAACAACTTGTTTTTAAATAAATTATACTAAATTATGATATCTGTTGAGGAAAGAAATATGTCCGGTTACGAGACATTTAGTGTTCGTAATCGGACACTAAATGTATTGAGGAATATGAAACATGAATTAGCAGGGACAAGGTATACCTTGTTTCTAACCTTTTTTGTTTCTTCCTTTTCACCTGCATACATAACACTTATATTCGGTATTTTGTCTAAAAGGTCATCTCCGTGAGGCACATTTTCGAGATCATCCGTCATGTCACGGTCCGCAAAATGCATAAACTGATGTTTGGCGTTACGCCATAAAAAAACTGACGGACATATCGAACACCTTTCTTTTATATGTGATTTAGGGGGATTATTGTTTTTCCCGTCAAACAGGGACAGTTCCTCTTGTGTAGAAATTTTCATACGGATACCTTCCAAACTGACAATATTTTAACTTTTCACAAGAGAACTAACATATTATGTTATTAATTTGAGTGCATGGTATAGAAATCTGAATTTAATTATTTTTTGTCATTTTCAAAATGCAGTCCATAGAAATATGGACAAAAGCTGTTCAAAAATTAATAAAAAGTGCTTCGGTATACTTAAACGATATATTTTCGGTTACTAACCTGACTATTTATAAATCTTTTTACTAATGATGAAAATCTCTGTCATTCGTTATTATATATCCTGTCATTCTGAACGAAGTGAAGAATCTCGTTTTTTTTTAGATTCTTCGTTTCACTCAGAGTAACAATCGGCGGATTATTTTGACAAACATTACATTGTTTTATCCTGAAAAAACTTTTTTTCATGAATAATTGGGGCAAATAACAACCTTACGCAGAAAGGGATTAATACGTACATGCTGACATATTCGAAAAAGAAGTTATGTATGGGATTTATGATCTTGATGTCAGTGACTATTATGACAGCAAACGTATCGGTCATGGCGAAAACAAATCCGCAGCAAACGATGATTTTCACACGGGTTTCCGAAACCAATGAAAAAGCATTCAGCCTGCTTATACCGAAAGGCTGGCAGACCGAGGGCGGAATTTTCAGAGTCGATCCGACCGCACAGGGCGGTCCTTCGCAATCAATAGCTGCCAAACTCGATTTTTCGGTAAAGAAAGATAGCAAAGGCACAGTATTGATGCGGTGGCTGCCGGATGTGCTGTTTTTCGATGCAAGCAAATCACCGGCGGGACAAATGGGATTGCTGCCTCCCGGAAGCAATTATCAGGGCATGACAGTCAGTCCGATAATGCTGGCAACAGATTTTATCCGGCAGGTTGTTTTCCCCTATGCACATCCGCAGGTGCTGAATTTCGATATCATTGAACAAAAAAGGTTGCCTGATATAGCTCAAAAATATCAGGAGGGAATGTCAAAATATGCTCCGCAGATGACTTTCAGTTATGATGCGGCGCTTATGACCGTTACCTATCAGGAGGGCGGTGTTGCCTATACTGAAAAGCTGTTTGCGGTTGTTGAAAACTGGGGAGCTATGGGTGCCGGTATGTGGGGAAATAAAGATACTTTTCTCCTGCGAGCGCCTAAAAACGAACTGAGTCAATGGGAGCCCGTATTCAGTATCGTGCAAAGTTCCGTTCAACTCAATCAGCAGTGGGTTGCCGGTGAAATTAAAGGTCAGATGCAGCGCGGACAGATTGCGCTCCAGACCCAGCAGGAAATTCAGCGTATCGGTCAGGAAATCACCGAACACCGGCAGAAAACCAATGCCGAAATCCACAATGACATGTTTCTGACTCTAACCGATCAGGAGGAATATGTCAATCCTTATACCAATAAAGTCGAAACGGGATCGAATCAATGGCAGCACAGATGGACCAATGAAAGCGGAGATGTGATTTATACCGACGATGAGTCGTATAACCCGAATATCGATGTCAATCTCAACCGGTCGGATTTTAAGAAAACGCCCATACGAAAGCGGTTTCCGCAGTGATGAAAAAAAAATCAGGGAAATATTAAATTCACCACAAAGACACGAAGACACAAAGCAATTGAATAACTATTCCATCTAATATTGTTTTTATACTAATATTTAATATTTATGATTATATGGGGGTATATCCCGTTTCATAGCCCAGTGCGCGGCGCGCCAAAAAATCTCCTGATATTCCCTGATCTGGTACAACTCTTTGGTATGTCCGGGTAAAAGACCGACTATACGGCCATTACCTTGTTGAAGGCACCAGCCGCCAACAGCATTTCGTTTGTCGTGTATAGCGGTTGATTCAAATAATATTGTAGCTTTGTCTGACTTAAGAACAACCGCAAACTGTTCATCGAGCGGCACAAAGAAATTCCCGATTCCCCGTGTTATCGGATGTCCCTGGTTCAGATCGCGAATCCAGAGCGGCTGAACCTGATTATGCGGAATCGGCTCGATATCAAGTAAATCGACAATTCTGTTATTATTGCAGGCAATGGTATTATGCAGCGCCAGAAATCCCATACCGCGGTTTCTGACATTGTCTACGATAGCATTGGCGTTTGTATCCGTCCATAAGAGCGCGCCCTTTTCCATGCTTTCGACAATCCCGTCAGTTCTCCAGCCGATATCATCGGGACGGCTGTGTCGTGAGGTGATAAGCAGATCGGCATCGCTGATGAGATCGGGCGTAAAAAATTCACTGGCACGGACAAACAGTATCCTCCAGTTCTTTTTTGAACTGAATATCTCCCGGACATGCATCTCAAGCGGAATGCTGTTGTGGCCGTAATCCCCACCCATAATGGCGACAACTTTTGTCTCGCCGGGCGCTTTTGGTTTGAGAGCAGCAAATGATTCGGATGTTTCGATCGATGCCGCAGCTAAGGCAACAATCCCGGTTGTTAGTACTGATTGCGTTTTATTTCGGTTAATTTGCATCATCATATCCGTTTTTATCCGTGGCTAATCATATTTTTAAAATACGCCCGGTATAAAATATTTTAGTATTTAACCTATGCGCTGGTGTACGGCGGTATTTCACGGTTCATGGCCCAGTGTGCGGCACGCCAGAATATTTCCTGGTATTCCGGTACCCGGTATGTCCATTGATAGTGCCCCGGCAGTAGCCCTATTACCCTGCCTTTGCCTCGTTCAAGACACCATCCACCGATAGCATCCCGCTTGTCGTGTACCGCAAGGCTTCTGAACAGCAGCGTCGTGGTGTCAGGATTTTTTATCTGTGCGTCGAACTGCTCATCGAGATTGAAAAAGAACGATTTTATTCCGCTGGTTACAGGATGCTCCTGATTTAAATCCCTGATGATACAGGGCTGGATTTCCTGATGAAGGATAGGTTCGATGCCGATAAAATCCTCGATATCCTTCCTGCCGGAAAATAAGGTGCAGTGTACCGCCATCCACCCCATACCTCGATTTCTGACATTGTCGAATACGGCTTCCGTCTGTTCGTCTGTCCAGATTATGTCTCCCTGGGGACGGTCGACAACAACCGGTTCATCGGTCCAGCCAATCGAATCACGACCGCCGTAACGGGCGGAAATGAAAAGGTCTGCATCGCTGATAAGTTCCGGTGTCAAATGCCTGCTTGCCAGTACAAAATATATTTTCCAGTCTTTTTTGGATGAAAATATTTCACGGACATGTTGTTCCTGTGATACTGCCGGATGCCAGTAATCACCCATCACCGCAACAATTTTGGTTTCACCCGGCTTTTTGGGTCGTACAGCAGCCTCAACTTTCGGTACTGCGGCAGCTCCGGCAAGCGAAACAAGCCCTGCTTTCAGAGCAGTGCGCCGTGATGTTTTATTGTCTGAACTCATATTTCCCCCCAATAGTATTTATGTATTATTCATTATTCCACATAATCCCGAACAAATTTTTACCTTCTATATTACAATTGCCTTAGCTCTTTAGACTTTATACTTTGAACTTACATTACTCACCCCATTCAATCAATGCCAGATCGTTCAACAGCACATAAACCCGTTTCCCCGGTTTTTTGTCAGTTGTTGACAACGGTATAAAGGACACCGCCAGATGCTGAATACGCGGGGTATTCTTACTGCCTGATTTATATATAAGTCTCCAGATCGCAAACCTTGGCTGAATTTTTTCCATGGTGTTTAAACTGCTTATTTCCGCTTTTCTGATACCGTCATGAGTGAAATACACATAGTCATCAGGTTCATCAAGCCGATTCATAAAAAACTGAATGCTCCCCCTTTGGACGTATTTATAATCGGGCAGTTCCTTTCCGGTCAACAAATCCGTCCTTTTTGAATTTTTATCGAACTCGATACGAACCGGTGATTCATTTTGCGCAAAGGCTGTCGAGAGTGTAAAAAATAATATTACAGCCAGAATGCCAGTACAGGCGATAAAATTCAAACGCATAAAAATCCTCCTAAATTATATCATATATCAATCAGTGAAAATCCGCATAATTTGCATATAATCCGTGTTCTATTCTTTTTTATACATATTCCGGGTTAAATATAATTCAAACAAAATTTTCATTATGTAATAATAAATAAACAGTTAATTAAGAACAAAGCAAAAAAAACTTTAAACAAACAAGAGGTCTCAATATATGGCTAAAGCTGATCTGCATGTCCATTCAAAATTTTCAAATCATCCCTCAGAGTGGTTTCTTCAGAGAATCGGCGCAAGCGAATGTTATACCGATCCGGAGTATATTTATCAAACGGCGAAAAAACGCGGAATGAGTTTTGTTACCATTACCGATCATAACAGTATCGACGGCGCTCTTCAAATGAAAGAAAAACATCCGGAAGATTTCTTTATAGGTATGGAAGCTACTACCTATTTCCCTGAAGATGAATGTAAAATTCATGTGCTGATTTACGGATTAAACGAATCCGAATTCAGCGATATCCAGAAATACAGAACTAATATATATGATTTAAGAGACTATCTCAAAGAAAAGAATTTGGCACATTCTGTCGCTCATGGAATATACTCGGTAAATGGCAAACTGATTTTTGACCATCTCGAGAAACTTATTCTTCTCTTCGATATATTCGAGGGAATTAACGGAGGCCGCAACAAACTCAACAATCAACCGTGGGCATACGCCCTGCGAAACCTTACACCTGTTCATATCGAAAAACTGGCAAATAAACATGATATCGAACCTTTCAGTTCCACTCCCTGGATAAAAGGTTTTACCGGCGGCTCGGATGATCATGCCGGTTTATTTATGGGACAGACATATACCAATGCCGAAGCACAAAATATTTTTGGTTTTCTCGATAATATCAGGAATAAGCAATCGACTTGCGAGGGCAGGTATAGCAATTATCAATCACTTGCTTTCACTATTTACAAAATTGCATTTGAATTCTCGAAAACAAAAAGTGATAAATTCTCCCAGTCATTCGTAAGCCAGTTAACCGAACATCTTTTCGAATCAAGTACAAAAGGATTGAAGAATTCATTGAAATTGAAGACGTACAAAACGTTTAAAGGCAGGGGTAACGGAAAGAGTACGATTCAGGAGATGTATTGGGATCTGTTCGACAATATCACAAAAAACAAAGAGGTCCCGATCGAGGATAAACTTGACGAATTTTATGACAGGTTGGCGCTGATTTCCGATGAATTCTCTAAAATAATGCTTACTTCCCTTGAAAATAACCTATATCAGGGAGACTTTCACGGATTGTTGAAAAATATTTCGTCCTCCATACCGGGTATATTTCTCGCTATTCCATTTTTGTCAACTCTCAAACATTTTTATCAGAGCAAGAATGTAGCCAATAATATTAACAGGCAACTGGGTATAGAAACACCCAAAAAATCAAAAAAAATCCTCTGGTTTACCGATACTCTTACCTATATGAACGGTGTCTCCATGACGGTAAGAAAAATCGGATGGCTGTCATATTTGAAAGGAAAAGACCTCAATATTGTCACTTCGATGCCCGGAGAAACATTGAATCATGAATTTCCACCCAATGTTATAAATTTACCATATTTCTACGAATTCAAACTCCCGCATTACGAACACTATTTGTTGAGAGTACCTTCCTTTCTACAGGCGATAAAAAAACTATATACGTATGAACCCGATGAAATTTATATTTCAACACCCGGACCGGTCGGTCTGTTCGGTATTATCGTAGCACGGCTGCTGAATGCAAAAAGCGTATGTGTTTTTCATACCGATTTTACCAAACAGGCTCATGAAATAATCGATGACAGTTCATTGGAAAATCTGATTGAAAACTACCTTAAATGGTTCAATTCACTGGTGGATGAAGTTCAGGTTCCCACTAATGAGTATATAAATATTCTCGAATTAAGAGGTTACGACACAAGTAAAATGATACTGTTCAGGAGAGGTATCGATACACTACAGTTTTCACATAAAAAATCAGGTAAAAAAATTCTGCGGGACAGGTACAATCTGCCTGAGGGTATTACGCTTATATATGCCGGAAGAATTTCGAAAGATAAAAACCTTGAATTTCTTATTGAGACATATAATAACATACATATTATATATCCTGATTTAAATCTGATAATAGCCGGCGATGGCCCCGATTTAAATTCATTAAAA
>JAFGMP010000395.1 GCA_016927495.1 Candidatus Latescibacterota bacterium
AAACTACAGCGTTATGGCGAGTTGGATCAGGGGAAAAGCTGCCGCGGTGTTACAGGATGTACAGGCTGCCTCGACCAGTGCCCCGAAGGCGTGAAAATCTGCGAACTGAACCGCTGCATCGGGTATGTGTACGGATATAGCGATGTGGAACTTGCAAAAGAAAACTATGAACGTCTCCCCGACTCATCCCGTGTGGATCACTGCGGTAACTGCGACGAGTGCCTCGTACACTGTGTACACGGCCTCGACCTGAACGACACCGTCCGCACAGCAAAAAAACTGTTTGCCTGAGAACTTCCGAACCCGAACCCTTTTCATTCGCAATAAATTATACAGTGCAGGGACAGAACATATTCTGTCCCTGCTTCTGAACCATGATTTACATGATTTAATGATGAACTATCCGTTTTAGCCGCACATAAATACCTGTATTACGTTCTGAAATATGAAGTAAAAATGATGAAATATTAGTTTTCCTGCCTGTTTGTCCTTCCCAAATAACACCATATCATTAATTTATTCGGTTATCAATTTTAATAAGCTCTTGAAGATTATACCAATATGTAAAGCAGAATTACCCCCTGTCCGCTGGACATCACTCCTACAAGGGGGGACACGGCAAAACCAAAGGGAGTCATTCATCATGCGATATTTTTTAAATGTTGAGTTAACCGGATAACCGATTATTTCAATGTCAAATTAGTAACAAATATATTGTACATGTATGAACCAAAATAAATTAATAGTGCAGACTATATTTTTCTAAGGAGTCAAAAGTTCAAAAATCTTTGCATTCGACATCGGCACCGGTTCGCTGGGCGAGAGAGTGCCCGGATACTTAAATTTTCGGCCCTCTCCTTTTTTTAAGGAGAAGGAATTCAAAGGGTGAGGATAAACATAATCAGCACAGCCGCTTCGAGAACGACATCACGGAGTTTCACATGCTCGTGTATGGTGTGGGCGTCTTCAAGGTTACCCACTCCGGTTGCAAGTGTCGGAATGCCGAGAAAATGAGTGTAGAGCCATGCATCCATCGAGGTGATCGAACCGGCAAGTTTTCTCTCTATGCCCATGTTTTTATAGCACTCAGTCACCTGCTTCACGAATGGCAGGTCCGGCGATATTCTGCTGGTATCGTGACGGTACGGAAAAGTCAGTTGAAAGTTATCGTCCAGCCATTCCGGCCCGCGGGTTTTGATACGGTTCACCAGTTCCTGCATAACCGTTTCTTTCGGAGTTGTAAGGAATCCGAACATTCCCGAAAAAGTTGCCTTCTCCGGGGCAATAGTCGGCCAGTTGCCTGAGTGAAGTTCGCCAAAGTTTACCGGCATGGGATTTTTCATCGGCGCATAGAGCGGATCGTCGTTGATGGTCTGTGCCAGCAGTTCATCGTGGTATTCTTCGATAATCCTGATCACCTCTATCGCCATTTTCAGCGCGCTGACCGTCACATGCGCCGTACCGGAATGCCCTGCAATGCCGCTGCAGGTACCATCGAACCAGATTGCGCCTCTGACCGACGGACAGATAGTGTTCGACAGCGGCTCGAGATCTATGCAGAAGTCGGCAATTTCGCCGCGACGCACCAGTGCAAGAGTACCGTTGCCGCCAGGTTCCTCTTCGATAACGAGGTGGAGTATGATGTCGCCTTTCGGTCTGATTCCCAGCTTTTTCATGACCTTCATCATAGTCCAGAGCGCCGCAATTTGCCCCTTGTCATCGCAGGCGCCGCGGCCATATATGGCACCGTCCTTAATATAGGGATCGAACGGGTGCTCCTGTTTCGGTGTCGGCGGAACGACATCGGCATGAGCATTGAATATAACACTTTTCCCTGAGCCGTTACCTTTCAACACCACCCGCACATTGGGACGGTCACCATATGGTTGTTTATCCACTTTTGATGAGTATTCGTGATCGTTTACGATATCTTCCGGGACAGGAATTTTTTCACAGATGTCGGCAATATCTTTGAATTGATCGTGGAGCCACGACATAGCCGGGCCTTCATACCCGGATATGGATTCAAACCGCAAGAGTCTGTCAAGAAACTCCGTCATTTCAGCTTCAGACTCAAAACAGGCGTTTTGTATGATTTTTTTATCAAGCACTTTTTTCATTTTCCTTTTTATTATTTCTTAATTGTTTTTCATTTGGAATAACAAGGTAATATCATAAACTCAGAAGTTCAATGAATATCAGGTAATAATCGTAAAATGTTTGCTCCGAAGACATAATATTTATATATTTATTTACTTGCCTGAAAACACAGATATTCTTGTTTTCAACCAAAATAGATATCTTTCGTAAATCGTTTCTCTTAATCCGGGAGTATAACAGAATGGATAAGTGTGATATCGGCCTTATCGGCCTTGCAGTCATGGGAGAAAATCTCGTACTTAACATGGAAAGCCGCGGCTATTCGGTCGCAGTGTTCAACCGCACCGTCAGCAAAGTCGATGATTTCATTAACGGCGGTGCAAAGGGTAAAAACATCAAGGGATGCCATTCCGTCGAGGAACTGGTAGCGAGCCTTAAAAGCCCCAGAAAAGTAATGCTCATGGTTAAAGCCGGTAAACCGGTGGATGATTTTATCGAACTGGTATTACCCCACCTCGATAAAGGCGACATCATTATCGATGGTGGAAACAGCCATTTTCCTGATACGATACGCAGGACAAAGTATATCGAGAGTAAAGGATTGCTTTACATCGGCACAGGCGTATCAGGCGGCGAAGAAGGCGCATTGAAAGGGCCGTCCATCATGCCCGGCGGTTCTCACGCTGCATGGTCTCATGTCAAACCGATCTTTCAGGCGATAGCCGCCAAGGTTGCCGATGGCACACCGTGCTGCGAATGGGTGGGCAATAACGGAGCCGGACATTATGTTAAGATGTGTCATAACGGCATCGAGTACGGCGACATGCAGATGATCTGCGAGGCATACCTCCTTATGAAAGAAATGCTTGGTATGAAACCTGCCGAGATGCATCAGGTCTTTGCCGAATGGAACAAGGGTGAACTGGACAGTTACCTGATTGAAATAACCCGTGATATTCTGGGTAAAACCGATCCCGAAACCGGCAAACCGATGGTCGATATCATCCTCGATACGGCAGGCCAGAAGGGTACCGGTAAATGGACAAGCCAGTCGGCACTCGACCTCGGCATACCCGCTCAAACCATTGCCGAAGCTGTATTTGCCCGTACCATGAGTGCCATCAAGGAAGAACGTGTTGCGGCATCGAAAGTATTGACCGGCCCTAAACCTTCATACTCAGGCGACAAAAAAGAATTAATCGAGATGATCAGAAAAGCGCTGTATGCGTCGAAAATCTGTTCGTATGCCCAGGGTTACCAGTTGATGCGCGCGGCTGCTGTCGAGTACGGATGGAAACTTGATTTCGGAAATATCGCACTTCTCTGGCGCGGCGGCTGTATTATTCGTGCACAGTTCCTCGGTAAAATCAAGGAAGCGTTCGACAAGAAGCCCGATTTACCGAATCTGCTGCTCGATCCATATTTCAAAAACGTTATTGATCAGAATCAACAGGCATGGCGTAAAGTAATCGCTCTTGCAGTGGAAAACGGCATCTCCATTCCGGCGTTCTCGAGCGCTCTTGCATACTATGACGGTTATCGGAATGAGCGTCTGCCTGCAAATCTGCTCCAGGCACAGCGTGACTATTTCGGAGCACATACGTATGAACGTACCGACAAACCACGGGGTGAGTTTTTCCATACCGAATGGTTGAAGTAATTTAAGCAACACACATATATCCGGATTCCGGCTGTTTTGGTAATATCAGCAGCCGGAATCCATTGTTTTTCTCGGAATTAACACTCACCCCTGTCGATTTACGACATCCCCTCTCTCGTAAACGAAAGAGGGGGAAATAAACCGTCTGTTACGATCTTTCGGGCTGATATTTCTCCCTCTATTCCGGGAAGAGAGGGAGGCCAGGAGGGTGAGTTCGGGTTGGGATGATGGGAAATATAAATCCCGACACAAGTGTCGGGAAATTCTTGGACTCAAACTAGTGTCATCAATCAAATACAGGCACAAACTCATGATTATCGGCAAAGGATCAGTGACAGAAACTCTGAATGAAACTCAGGTTTACGATTTATGTGCGGAAGCGCTTGCACAAGAGAATCTCGACGGCAAACGTGTTCTTATCATCATTCCCGATTATACCCGTTCAGGCCCTATTGACCTTATGTTTCGCGTTGTGTATAAACTGCTTGCCGGCCGTGTGAAAGCTCTTGATTTCCTCATTGCGCTCGGTACACACCCTCCTATGACCGACGAACAGATTTACAAACTTTTGGATATCACGAAAGAGGAGCATCGGCAGGATTTCCCCAAAGCTAAGTTCTTCAACCATGAGTGTCAAAATCCCGCTCAGTTACGGCTCGCCAGAACATTCAGCGAAGATGAAATTGACGAACTGTCCGGGGGACGGCTCCGTAAGCGGGTCGATGTCACCATAAACAAGATGGTCTATGACTATGATTTCCTGATTATAATCGGTGCGACTTTTCCCCATGAGGCAATGGGATTTTCCGGTGGCCATAAATACTTTTTCCCGGGGATTTCCGGCGAGGATATCATCGACACCTTTCACTGGATCGGAGCGCTCATTTCGCTGCCGTATTTTATCGGCAAAAAAGACACACCGATGCGCAGACTTGTCGAATCTGCGGCTGCCGCCATCCCCACGGAACGGTTATGTATGAGCATGGTGGTAAAAGAGCATAAACTTTGGGGTCTCTACATCGGGCCGCCGGAAGTAACGTTTTCCCATGCTGCGGATCTGTCCGACAAGATACACATAATCTACAAAGACCGGCCGTTCAAACGTGTGCTCTCATGCGCTCCGCAGATGTACGATGAAATCTGGACAGCGGGCAAATGCATGTACAAGCTCGAATCCGTGGTTGCCGACGGCGGTGAACTTATCATCTACGCACCGCATATCAATCATCTGTCGATTACCTATGGCAAACAACTCGAGGAAATAGGATATCACTGCCGTGACTATTTTGTCAAACAGTGGGATAAATTCAAAGATGTACAGGGCGGTGTGCTTGCTCATTCCTGTAATGTACGGGGAATAGGCGCTTTCGAAAACGGCGTTGAAAAACCACGTATCGATGTGGTGCTCGCGACGCAAATAACAGAAGAGTATTGTAAAAAAATCAATCTCGGATACCGGAATCCTGTCTCGATCGATTTTTCGGAATTCGAAAACCGTGAGGATGAAGGGATTTTATATATCCCCGAAGCGGGTGAAATGCTGTATCTGTTAAAGAATAATCCATTCAGTTTGTGATGTGAAAATTTTATTACAATAGTTAACTCCGTAATGTATATAAACCTTTATTGACGGGGATAGTGATATGTCATATGTTGAAAACTTGTTCAGTTTAGAAGGAAAAGTTGCTGCCGCAATCGGCGCAGGCGGCGTACTTGCGGGAGCGATGGCACAGGGCCTTGCAAAAGCAGGGGCAAAGGTCGCGGTTCTTGACCTTAACCCGGATAATGCAGGGAAAGTGGCTGAGTCCATCAAAACAGAGTGTAAAAGCGAATCGATTGCCGTTCAGGTCGATGCGACAAACAGCCAGAGCCTGAAAACGGGACTTGACAAAATCATTGAGACATGGGGAAAAGTCGATATTCTTATTAACGCTCCCGGCATTAATTCCGCTACACCGTTTTTTGAAATTTCCGAGGACGAGTGGGAAAAAATCATCAAGGTGAATCTCAAAAGCATGTTTCTTGCCTGCCAGATATTCGGTAAAAAAATGATCGAACAGGGCACGGGAGGAAGTATTATCAATATTTCCTCGGTATCGTCGGGGCCTCC
>JAFGMP010000396.1 GCA_016927495.1 Candidatus Latescibacterota bacterium
ATCCTTCGGTGGTGTATGCCGCAAATGTCCTCGTTAATCATCGGAGCAATAAATCTGTTTGGTATAGTTGCTATTCTTTTATATTGTTATTTCTCTTATTGAAAACTATACTATATCATATTGGAAAAACTGCACATATCCGGGTTTGAGATTCTTCCCGGCGGCCCATTCGTTGCAACGACCTGCAGCCACTGGATCGAATGTGAAGAGCCATTTATTATGATTAAACGGTTCAAACATTAAGAGTTAAATTTATAAATATCGACTGTTGAAAATTGGATAACAAATATTGAAACTGTAATATAGGTGTACTAATGGGTAAAAAGTCTTGGCTATAGTGACTTATTATCATGGACGAAAATTTTATTTTCCGCTGAGCCACAACAGATTGACGGCTTAGATGGAAAATCCTTTGAGACTTTTTTGGGTAAATTATTTTCTGAAATAAATATAACAAATGAGATAATAAGACATTAAAAATGAAACAAACCATATAAGGGAAAAGAAATGATAAAAAAAAATATTAATAGTATTTTTAATGGTATAAATATTTCAGATAACTTGGGATTTGATAATGAATTTATGTCTTATTATAAATTATTATCGAATGAGAAACCATTTGATTCTCTTATCAATTTTTTTGAATTCCTTCAAAGCCGTATTGAAATAGTTAACGAAAAAGTTCTTGATATAGGATGTGGTTTCGGTATTCACTCTATTATTTTATCGGGTTACAATAACGATGTTATAGGTATTGATGCGGCTGATCATAGAATAACTGAAGGTCAGAAATTTTTATCACTTATCAATAGGAATTTATATAAAGTAAATATAATTAAGGGACCAGCTTATCCATTACCATTTGATAATAATACTTTTGATTTGGTATACTGTAATGAATTTGTTTCTCATGTCTATGGTTTGCATAATATGTTAAAAGAATCCTATCGAGTATTAAAAGACAACGGAAGAATTTTAGTTTTAGATTGCGATAGAAGAAACTTATTTTCACTGAAACAATTATATTTTGATCTCCCTAAAATGTATGATAATTTTTTTCTCGAAAGAAGGAAAGATCTCCTTAAAAAAGCCGGAGAACTATACAAAATTGATTTAAGTGATAATTGGATTAATATAATTGCAAAGAAAACAGAAGGATGGTATAAACTTGAATTAACAGAATTAGTTAGACAATATGGAAATGGGATAAAAAATACAGATTCTTTATTATCAATTTATAAACCGAAGTTTAAGTATCGGTGTCCTGATACCGGTCAGTATGAAGAAAGGTTGTTTACAAGACGTGAAATGTTGAAAATAGTTAAAGAATGTGGATTTAAAGCTCAAATTATAAGACTTTCTGATATACCTCTTCTACCACTTAAATTTATAAAGTTTCTAATATATAAATTATACGGCATAAATGATATAAAATATCTTGTTGTTGGCAATAAAGTAAATAAAACATGACTTTTTTCAGAATCCTGTTGTTTTAATTGCTCCCACTACTTTCCTGTCTTTAAGCGTTCCTGGAGAAAAATAACAGAATGTATGAATTATCCTGGTATGATGCCATTATTTTTCATTTGGATTGTATCTCTTTATTACATATAAAATACAAAATAAGATTAAATGTGAAAAAGTTGTTTACTCTGACTGTCCCGGTTCTGTTGTTGATCGGTACGGTTTCCAATGTCGACATTTCCAAAGAATCGATTGTCCGTTCAATCGATATACAACGGCTTGAGCATCCCTACCTCTTTTTCTCACGTGACGATTTCACGGAAATTTACTAACGTATGGGAAAGCTTGTGATTACTGTCATACTTAATAAGGTTGATGCATCAGCGGAAAAGAAATCGCGCTCCGTTTTCATTTCGAAACGAAACAGACAGTGAATAACGGCTATATGGTCATCGAGGGTGATATGGCGCTTCTACCTGTCACCAGAGATGGTTTCGATTTTAGGACCGTAAAACATAATGTGATAATAATCCATATAAGTATGTATTCAACTCAGAAAATCCGGGCTAGTTTTTCTTGTTCTTATAGAATAAAGTTCTTATTGTATACATAAATTCGAAATTGAGGGGGAATAATAATGAAACGTCGAAACATGGTAAAACTTTTGCCGTTATCTGTTTTTGGTCTTACCGCTCTGCCTGCCACCGTTGGCGCATTTGGTGTAAAACCTCTGGGGCTGAGATACCTTGACAGGGTCAATACGCTTTTGAAAAAGATCAAGGCTTCCGAATCGGAGGAAATGATCGAAGCCTCACACCGTATGGCCCAAACAATCAGGAATGGCAGTAAAGTATACATAGTCTGGGATTCCGGCCACTCGAACGACTATGATCTGTGGCCTGACCGTCCCGGCAGACCGGATTTTTTCGAACAACGAATTCCCGAAGACACCAAAAAAGGCGATCTGATCCTTACCAACAACTACGAGGACAACCTCAAGGCAATGCATGACCGCGGCGTATTCATCGTATCGGGTCCACGGCCATGGGGTGCGGATTGCGAAGGAAGCGAACTGATCGCTGACAGAATGAAGCATATGAAAATACGCCCGTTTGCCGATATATGGATCAATCTCTATGCCACATCTTACGGCGCTATTATGGATGTTCCCGGATCGCCTAATCCTACGGGGCCTGTATCCGGTGTTGTGGGCATGATGACATTCTGGATGATGATATCCGATGTTGCACGGCTGCTTGCAGCGGATGGTTTGACATTCGGAGTATATGGCGACGAACCGAACGTGAACAGCAAGGTTACCGTCAATATAAACGAACCGCTCGGAGATGATTATTTCGATGCCGCTATTGGCCAGCAGGAGGCAATTGCTGCTGAATTTAAGACTATAAATGACATTGCAGCCATGGCGGTTCATTCGGCTCTCCAGGGAGGTAGAGTGTATGTGTACAGCAGGCACACTGCAAATTTGTGTGCAGAAGGAACCGTGAGGCGCGGCGGGCTTGCTCTTACACTCGGTATTTCCGGCCCACCGGACAAACTCAGACTCATGGAAGATCCGCTCCGTCAGGGCGACAGGGATCCCATCTTCAAGCCGACCGACAGGGATATGGTAATCATGGGTATCGGAAAACCGGATGATCCCGATGATCTTGCCGCGCTCGATATTTTTAAAAAAGCCGGAATGGGTATTGCCGTAATCGGCCCTGCCATCCGCAACAATGTTGTACCGAATGGCCGGACCGTGCCCAAAGAAGCCGATCTCTATGCAGGGCATATGATGGATACCTATGGTCTCTTCGCATTGCCGGGAATCAAAAAGAAAATCGCCCCGACATCGGGACTGATCAACAATCAGATATTCTGGGCCGTTTGTTGCCAGATCGCAGAACAGATTGTCGAACGTACCGGAATTGCTCCCGTGATATTTCTCAGCGGCGCATTAAAAGGCGGGCTGGAACGGCTCGACAGCGATAAAGAGATATACATCAAACGGGGATACTGAGCCAATCAGTATCAACAAAGATCGCTTAATTTTTTTCATTAAGGATTAATCCAATGGAAAAATCAGGAAAACGGCTTTTGCTATGCAATCTGTATCATGTTCTGCTGCCGGTTATAGGCATTGTTTTGGGTATATCCTGCGGCTCCGATGTTCAAACATATAAATCACCGGTTATGCTACGACCGAACGGCAAAAAACCGGTGATTATTGAAAAACTTCGGGTTACCGATTCCCGTGTTGTACGTGGTTTTCGCGGTACCCCGGTGGACGGAACATTGCGGAGTATCGAATTCAGAGGATTTATCAGTGAATATCCCGACACGCTCAGTGAGGGATTCGATGCCAGCGCCGGTGTCGATTATGATTATAACGATAATGACGGTCTTCACATCTCGCTAAAGGATAATGATGGTTTTGACGCTGTAGTTATAAGAGGCGGCGCCACATCGAGGATGTATTCGGATATAACATCACTCATCGAACCGGCAGACACCAATCCGGTTTATGAATTCAAAGGTGGCAACCTGGCGGAAATTGTCCAATTCGGAAAACGTATCATAACAGACAAAATCAGCTTTTTCGGAACACGTAACGGAACAATTGCAGACCTCTCTCTTTTCAGAATCGACTCGGGATCTTTGAAAAATACTGCTGCGATAGAACACTGGCGCCCATCCGGCTCATCATTCGCAATCCCTAAACCCGAATCAGAATTTGCACCGGAAAACATCTATTATAAGCTCGAGAATGATAGCGAAGGGAATGATCAACAGATAGTGATCCTCGATAGTGGTGGTTCAAAAGGGCAACCGGTCGAAGCCAAAACTCAACAACCAATACAATTGTTAACGCCGATGTTTGAAACGGAAAAGGGATTGGATGCCGTCGGTTTCGATATGAATATCGACGGCCCACGGGAAGGTTTTGATTTTATTGTTACTCTCCATGATCCCCTCGATCCTTCAAGGGATTTGGTCTGGATTCAATTTCACGGTTCAGGTTCGGGAAGATATAGTTTCGTGCTGGATTGCCCCGATCAGGTTCTTTTAACAAACAGCCGATTATGGCTTACGGTTACTTTTGGATGTGACGTAACTCTTTCAGGTACTGACGGCGGCGCTCCCGTTATCGATGCATATATCATCCCACGGCAGGAAGCGCTTTCCGAAGCTGTTGTTTACCGTAAGTTTCTTTTGAAATCGATATTTGCCTTGCTCTCGGAATGCAGGCCTTGGGGAAGTTACCGAAATAATATGACGAGTGACGAGTTCTTTTCTTTGAACAAGTATGCTGCGCTGTGCCCTGAGCTGTTTCTGACCATCGATATCTGTTTTAGTCTTGCTCCTGACGATGATATTGTCCGCCAGTACCGGGAATGGGTATACTTGCGTCATCTCGATGAACTGTCAAACATCGATCCGCCGCCGATGCCGCCGGACACTGTTCCTGCATGGGCATGGTATCCCCGTTTGGCCTGGCTCGAAACGCGTAAAATCGCAGAATGGTGGATCGACAATCGCATTGTTCCCACCGGAGAATTCGGCGGTAAGGTCAGCGACGATTCCGATATGTATCAGCAATTCACCGATCTGCCATTCTTTGAAAGTGAAGGTGTGGGTGCAAAACTGAAAGATAATGCGATGCGGCTGGCAGAGCTTACCGATAAGAAGCATATGCGTGACGGCATCAATATCCTTGTTTGCGATGCTCTTCATGCCTATGAGGAAGGGATTAACCATCTGGCGCTTATGTCAAGGTGGTTTTACGGTGATCCGATTTACCTTGAAAGATGCATGGAATCTGCCCGTAACATGGAAAAACTTACGATACTTACCGAAGATGGCAGGCGACATTTCCGCGACCGTAGCAAAATGGGATATGAGGATATTATTACACCGCGTACTCCTGCGATAGATGGTCATGCTACTACTTTATTATGGCATACATCCCTCCAAACTGCCGATTACAATCGCAATCCGGCTGCATTGAAATTAGTTGGTGAATGGGCTGATACATGGCTCAAATTCCAAAAACCCGGACAATGGGCAACAAATATCGAAGTGCTTACCGGCCGTGTTCTCGATTCAGATAAAAACAGGCCTTTGAACGGCGGATATGGAACGCAGGCATCGATTTATATCTGGCTTTATGCTCTGACCGGCAAAACACGTTATCTCGAACCATTCATGTATTATTACAGACAGAACAAAGCGCCATATCCCGCCTCTTATTTCCTCGGCGATGTCTATTCGCTGGGTCTACTCGACAACCTTGGCGATTCAACGGTAAACAAACTCGCCAGTGAGAATCCGGCGTTACTACTTTATCGAACGGGGGATCCGACGCAGTTAACAGACATGGCAATCGGTAAGCCGAAAGCAACAAACGCACAAATACAAAGCCTTTATGACGCACTAAGATGGCCTGATATGTATACGACAGCGGAACAGTTTGACGACCGTATATTTCCCGATATTACCATGCCGGCATCTATCAGCTACCTGGGTGGTTTCTGCCGTCGCAACAAGTTTAATCCGACTCTCGCTGTAAGTTGGGAGGGATTTGGCACCGACTATGGCGCTCTAGTGACAGTGAACCGGCATAATATTCTGAAAGCTATGGTTTACAGCTATTCCGAAACAGAAATGAATGGGCAGATACGAGTCTGGGCACTTGAACATGGACGTTACAGGATTACTACCGGCACGGATTCTGACGGCGATACAAAAATCGAAGGTACCGCTTTTACCCGGACAATCGAACTTAAAAAAGCGGACAGGATAAAACTTACATTGCCTCCGAAAGCGGTTACGATAGTTGAAATACAGCAAATAGAAAAACTCGAACCGATCTTTACCTGCGCTGATCTTGCAATAACGGCCCGTGAGATAAAACTAACCGATTCTGCCGTTACGGGAATACTCCACAATATCGGATCAACGAACGCTGAAAAAATTGTCGCGGCGATCGTCGATGATAAAGGTGACTTGATTACCCGCAAGATTATCGATTCAATCGAAGCGCCGATTGATCTGGTTCCGAGGCGTTTGAATTTCAGCATTCAACTTCCGGGAAAATCGCAAGATACATGGAAACTGGTAATCGATCCTGAAAACGCTATACCGGAAATATACGAGGGAAACAACACTGTATCATTTAATGAACTTCCTGCTGTCGATTACGCAAAAGGATTTGAATGATGGTAAAGACTTATGGTTAGTATATAAAAATGTTTAGGCTAATCAATCCAAGCTATTCATAAAAATTAAAAAAATAGGGAAAAAGTAAGAGGAACTTATGATAAAACACAAACAAAAAAAAATTTCAAAAACAATACTGTTTTGTTCGATTGCAGTATCATTGTGTATATTCTTATTAACACCCGGCGCTGTCTTTGCTGAGGAATACCCTGTCAGTGCACCGGAAGCGCTGCCGGGGACAACGGTGGAGATGAACTCCCCCGATTTCTGGATTAACAGGGCAGAAGAACCCGACAAAATAATTATGTCATATTCCGAGATTAAAACATTAAATCAAAAAAATGTTTCGCGGGTTATAACTACAGATCATCCGTATGCTGATAATATTCAGCAAATCGAGAAGGACGGGCCTGTATTTATCAGGATGAATCCATTGGAAACAGGTGAAAATTACCCGTCAAAACCTGTGAGGGATCGTCTGGAAGAAAACATAACACGGCTGAATAAATCAACCCTTTATGATCAATGGGAACTTCCATATAAGGAATCGAAAAAAGCGGAAATAATAAACGCGCTCAATCTTGAAAATGTTCCCGATATCTTACACCCGAAAAAAGGCATACTGGTACGTCACACCTCAACCAGGCTTTATCCGACTGCTGAGCCGGGTTACCGTATGCGTAACTATCTCGATGACAACAATGTGACCTCTCTCGATATTGGGATGCCGGTCGCTGTAATGCATCTCTCCCGAACCGGCGAATACTGTTATGCCATGACTCCCATTGCATGGGGATGGATTCCGCTGCAGGATATAGCATTTGAAACTGCTGTGAGAATCGAAACATTCATCGATATGGAGAAAATCATTGTCATTACCGGTCATAAAGTGCCTTGTTATACAGACAAGTCATATAGCGTATTTCACGGTAACCTCTATTTGGGTGAACGGTTGCCAATTGAATCGAAATCTTCTGATGGTATTTGTGTTACCATTCCTGACCGTGAGTTCGACGGTTCGCTGTTCTTCAGGCAGGTCTGGGTTCGTGCCGGTGAATCGGTGCACGAAGGTTGGCTGCCGTATACCAAACGGAATGTTATTACGACAGCGTTCAGGCTTCTGGGACGTCCCTATGGCTGGCACGATTCATGGGATGAGCGAGACTGCGGCGGTATCATGAGGGTTATTTTCAACTGTTTCGGGTTCACACTGCCACGTTACTGGTCGTTCCAGCAGTTATACTCGGATTTTGCAACACACGTTGGTGATATTTCTGATATGGACAGGAAAACGGCAATATTATGTTCTATGCCTGAGGGTATTACCTTTACCGGCTCGACAGGACATATCGGTTTGTATCTCGGGAATGTTGATGGCAAACCGTATGTAATACACCAGTGTGGATGGAATTACAAAGAAGGAGAAAAAGAATATAAAATGGCAAAAGTTGTTGTTTCTGACTATGTGAATGTCGGATTCGACATGAAAGGTTTGAAATTTTTCACACCTCTAACGGATATAAAATGAGGCGGATATTTAATCCGCCCCTTTTAATAAATCCGTTGATAGTTGATATTAACCTGTTACTTCGTTCCCCCTGTAATAAGGGGTAAGGTGCCTCCAATCATAGGCATCACCTCCCCGGAAGAAGAGTGTTTGGAAATATCTGTATGCAGACCGGATACCACTGCATACATTATATTTAACTCCAAATTTTAAATGAAGGTTTCAGCTTTTTTCAGAAAAGAAAAAAATTTTGGACTATTTTACTATTATTGCACAGCAAGAAGATTTAAGAAAAAAAATCACCGGGCATATCCTGGATACAATACGGCTTTTCAATAAACATACTGTGTATCTCGGTTTCGATAGTAATATTGCGATCAAGCTTTCGTGTGTACCTGGCATGCCGTATCTTCATACCGTCGAAAAAAACTATATACCCAAAAGAAACGCCCATCCATGGCATTCATCAAAATTATCCGGAACAATTCTCGATTCTGTTGAGGTTGTCCCAGGCGACCGAATTCTGAATTTCCGGTTTGATTCGGGATTCAGGCTGGTATTCGAGATGACCGGAAGGTATGCAAATATCATTTTGGTGGATAGAGATGGTCTCATCACCGGTTCTACCCGAACAGTGACTCGCCGCTTGAGTGGATTTCGTGAAATTCGTCCCGGCGTACAATATGTACCACCTCCGGATCGAGCATATGTGGATGTCGTATGGGGCGCTTTTCCGGTTCTGGAAGAACGCTTAAAAAAACAGAATGGCAACATAGAGGAATCGCTTGCGGTGTCTCTTTGCGCCGGAAGCAGGTTACTGGCCCGTGAGGCAGTAA
>JAFGMP010000397.1 GCA_016927495.1 Candidatus Latescibacterota bacterium
AGAAATGTTCGGCAGGGAATGTTGTATGTGAAAAAACGGAAATAGGCAAAATTATACAATCATGTTACTAATTCCCCACAGGAAACTCCGGTTCATCTGATATATTTCTGCGTCCAGGGACAAACATTGATACAAATACCGCAGATTGTGGCATGAATACCGATATTACCCGACAGCGTTAGCGCCGTCTCACGGCATTCATGAGCATTGTAAACTCGTGATCGTTCATGCCCTGGCTCCCAATTGTGACCGGCAATCGCTTTTGCAGGGCAGTGTATCACACATTCCCTGCATTCAACGCACTTCGATTCGGTCGCCGTGTTTTCCACATCGAATTCAGCATTGCACAACACTGTGGCAAGCCGTATTGCTGCACCATATTTCTCCGTTACCAATAATGCAGATTTACCAATCCATCCGAAACCCGCCCGGATAGCAGAAGTCTTATGAGGAAGGGGTGTTGTCAGTGTAATAAGGTTGAAATTTTCCGTTGTAGGATCGATTGTTACAGCGTTATAACCATTTTTCCGTATAACATCGCCAGCTTTTCTGCATAATCCGCTTAACAGACTGTTAACCCGTTTGTATTCGCCAAAATAATCTAAAGTCGGCCCGGCAGAAATATTTCCGACAATAGCCGGATCGAGAGCAACCGCTATGGATACCGCATAGTTCATCGAATGACGGATATCATCGGAAAGATCGCTGATATCGGAAAAACCCACCAGGGATGCGCCGTTATCCATCAGTACCGAATTAATCTGTAATTGCAAAGTGTCCATTTTTTACTCTGCTGAAATGTCAACTTATATTTTGCATCAATTTTTCAACAATATCGGCTGCATCACTGACAAAATTCGGACATTTGGTCGAAAATAATCCTGCCATTTTTGCCTTTTGATGCTGTAAATAATCGCCAATATCGATACCGAGCAGATCATTGCAGTGAATGCAACCGTGACGTGATTTAAATTCCTCGGCGGCTTTATGTACGAGATTATAGGTCTGTTTTTTCGCATCTGTTTCCCCTTTTTCGACAGAGCCGTATTTCAGCCCTATTGCCATAAAAGCGCCGGACAGTGCACCGCAAACCTCACCCATT
Organism: Candidatus Latescibacterota bacterium; assembly: GCA_016927495.1. Classification (GTDB taxonomy): domain Bacteria; phylum Latescibacterota; class Latescibacteria; order Latescibacterales; family Latescibacteraceae; genus JAFGMP01. The sequence continues at coordinate 1,103 of JAFGMP010000397.1, forward strand.
CGCCCCATTCCGCCGCCAAAACCTGCGGCAATCTTTAAAGCTGTATCACGGTCCAATCCTAAATCTTCTGCAAAGGTTGAAAACACAGACTGCGAACATGAAAATCCATCATTAAACATCGATACTGCGTCATCAGCTTTACTCATCCCAAAACTCCATTTCCGTATGTTTATATTCTTACTTTATGTATGTTCTCTATATTTATGGAATGCTTCATACATTGCCATAATGTTATCGGGAGGTACATCCGGCTGGATGTTATGCACCTGGGTGAATACAAATCCGCCTCGGGCAGCAAGGTCATCGATACGGCGCTTGACCTCGTCCCTGATTTCACCCGGTGTCCCGGAACCAAGCACATGCTGAGTATCGCAACCACCACCCCAAAAGGTTATGTCCCGTCCAAATTCTTTTTTTAATTCTTTTGTATCCATTTCTGCGGCAGAAACCTGTACCGGATTCAGTGCATCGACACCGGCTTCGATCAGTGACGGTATAAACTGCTTAACCGAACCACAGGAATGAAACAATATGTACGCACCGGATTCCTTCTTTATGAACTCAAAAAGACGTTTCTGATAAGGCCAGATCATTTCACGGTAACAATCAACCGAAAGCATCGGCCCGGTCTGAGTCCCCAGGTCATCGTTAACCAGCACAATCTGAATACAGTCCTTCACCTGTTTTAAATAACGGCTACACCGTTCTATGTACGCATCATTTAACCTTTCAAGCAGTGCATGCGCAAGAGGCTTGTTAATTAACAAATCAACCATGAAATTCTCAAAGCCCCTAAGCTGTTGGCCCGCTGCAAGAAGATGCATTTGAAGATTGGCAACTATGGCATAGTCCGTTTTTTCATATAAATACCGTGCGCGGTCTCCGATGGTTTCGAGCGTTTCATCGGCAAAAGTTGGCAGGTCATATGAATTAATTACATCGGAATTTGCATTCAATTCAGAACTATCGTTAATATCTTTTAAAGGCGGATTAACCGGTTCGAAATAATAACCTCCCCTGGGCATAATGGCAGTTACCTCTCCCTTTTGATTTTTTACAACAAGGTTGCCGTGTCCGTCGCCCTCCGGATTCCATTTTTCGGGAATCATACAGGACGAGTTATCGGGAAGTCTGAACGGTTTCCATTGTTTCGGTTCAAACAGAAGCGGTATCGTATCGATCTCTAACTGCGACCGTACGTTTCCCTCGATTTTTGTTATCTGCTGATAGACATCATATATGCACGTTTCTCCGCTCTTAATTCCCAGATACTTCTTCAACCGGTTATATGCTATCCCGCTTATACAGGATGACTCGGTTCCTCCGAGGTCGAGCGGAATTCTGTCCGGTTCATTATGGTTAAGCGCCGCAAGTACACGTTCCCGCGATGTCATATTATCCCTTCATTGCTTTGATATAACTACTAAATCAGAATATTAATTCTGATGATTTCATTCCACCGGAATCGGTTCGTGAGCTTTACGGCCGTATACTTTTTCATAAGCTTTACAATTAGGACACAAAGAGCCCTCGATAAACTTAACAAACAGGAAAACCAACCCCTTTTGTTTTTCACGGGCGCGTCTACACATCGGGCAGTTAAGGCATGTTTTTGCCATATCCCTGTCTTTTTGCGTTATTTCCGCCATGTTCACCTCGCTATTTTTTTGACCATGTTATGAAAATGTCACATAAGAAAAATAAGCCACCTGAATTACATCGGGCAGCTTATATAATAATACACATTATCGCCATAAAGGCAATTTTTTTATTAAATTTTATAATTTAGCTGATATTATTATTACTGAATTCAGTATACATTTACCTTAATACCAAGTAAAAAAATCACTTGAATTTGACTATCCACCACCAAAGGTGGTGGCTTTTCGACAAATTCATGGCTTCGCCACCGTGATTTCAAAAACGTTATCAGGTATAACCTTAAAAACATGACCACATGCTGAGCATGTGGGTTTTTAAGGCGGACTAAA
>JAFGMP010000398.1 GCA_016927495.1 Candidatus Latescibacterota bacterium
GCGAGGATTAACGTGCTTATTGTCAACAAGCACGTAGTAAATACTTTGATGTGTTCAACTGTAATGCGTTAATAGAAATCAGATGAGAATCCAAGTCATTTCTCATTATTCAGGATATAAAATTGAATATACACAATAAAAATATTTTGATTTGTACATCTTTATTCCTTATAATCGTAAATTAAAAGAAAAAAAATAAAGAGGATACTATGAGTTTCGAAAGAGGCTGGAATGCCTTGCATTTATCTATGCCCGAGAAAATTCCACACACCCAATATATTTCACATGATGAATTTACATTAAATAAAACCGGAATCAATACGCGCGAACCAGAACAGCAATTTCTTGCCTGGCCGGCGCTCGCAAGGGCTCTTGATTTTGATTTTATCTGGAATACATGTGAAATGCCCGTACAGGGAAGAATGACCAGATTGGGGCATGCGGAATGGAGTAATACGGACGAAATGGACACCGTGACAGACTGCCCTTTCGTAGCTATCGATGATGTATTAACATTCGATCCTGTCAGGGAATACGGTATACATGATTTAGAGTCAACGGTAGAATATTTCACTAAACATTTAAACGACCAAAAACAACGTTATCCTGAAGCAGTAGTATCCGGGGGACGGTATAATACACTTTTCAGCGCATGTATTCGAACCTTCGGATGGGAAATGTTTCTTTCATCAGTACCGCATAATGAGGAAAAGTTTAACAAAATTCTGGAGGGATTTTTCGAATTGAGTATGGCTGAAGTCCGCGCCTGGCTGAAAACCGATCTGAGTGTCTATCTCTGTCATGACGATATTGCATGGACATCGGGAGCTGTTTTCCATCCAGACTGGTATAGAAAATACATTTTCCCAAAATATAAACGACTCTGGAAACCTTTGAAAGATAGAGGAATAATCGTTCTGTACTGTGCTGATGGAAATTTTACCGAATTTGTCGATGATATTGCCGAAGCCGGGGCGGACGGATTTATCTTTGAGCCGCTGACATCGCTGGAATACATCGTCAATAATTATGGTAAATCCAAGATTATAATTGGCAACGCGGACTGCCGTATTTTACAGTTCGGAACGCGTGAATCGATAAAAAAGGAATTATACCGCTGTATCGATGCCGGTAAATCATGTGCCGGGTATTTCATGGCTGTGGGCAATCATATACCAAACGGTATCCCCTTTGAAAATATCGATTATTTTTTTGAATTGTTTGAGAAACAAAGAAACAGATAATCATGGAAAGCTTATAGTATGTCGTTTATTAAAACACCATTCTTTAGAAAATACTTTCTGCCGGGTTTTGTCTTCCAGTCAGTTGTCATCGGTGGAGGATACGGGACCGGTCGCGAATTAGTCGAATATTTTCTAAGATATGGGCCTGTAAAGGGATTATTGGGACTGGTATGTGTTACCGCTATAATGTGGTCAGTGTCGCTTGCGGTTTTTTTTGAATGCGTACGAGTCCTGAAAGCCTATGATTACAGAAGTTTCTTCTCGAAAATACTCGGTAAATTCTGGATAATTTTTGAAATTCTTTATATTATTGCGATGCTTATCGTTCTGGCCGTTGTTGGTTCAGCGGCAGGTGTATTATTACGTGACAATTTCGGAATACCCTATTTTGGCGGTGTAACGCTGATGTTTATCGCCATCGGATTTCATACTTTCAAGGGAAGCGAGCACATTGAAAAGTTTTTAGCCGCCTGGTCATTTGTTCTTTATGCTATATACGGCATTATTTTTATAACAGCCATGATAAAATTTGGCCCGGTGATTATTAAAAATTTCAGAAATAGCGAAATTCACCACGGCTGGCTTCAGGGTGGTTTTAAGTATGCAGTATACAATTTTCAAAACATTCCAGCAGTTATGTTTTGCCTTACCTATATTGAAACCAGAAAAGAAGCATGTGGAGCAGGACTTATCGCAGGACTTATCGGAATTTTCCCGGGTTTACTTTTTTTTATCGCCGTCGTAAGCCAGTATCCGGCAGTGCTACAGTCGGAAATACCTGTCGTTTTTTTACTCGACAAGATAGGTATTGCCACCTTGCTGATTGTATTTCAAATAGTATTATTCGGAACATTAGTTGAAACCGGAACAGGATTCATACATGCTGTAAATGAGAGAATTCAGTCGGTTTATCAGGCTGACGGGAAAAATTTCCCGCGCAGTCTAAGACCTGTTATCGCTATCGCTATGCTAACATTGAGCACCGCCATTTCGAGTTTTGGCATTATCAGTCTTATCGCTAAAGGATACGGTGCATTAAGTTGGGGATTCTTTGCGGTTTTCGTTATCCCTCTCTTTACCGTTGGATTATATAAAATTATGAATGCGGAGAAATAAAAATGAAAACCATAGGAATATTAGGTGGCCTCGGCCCCGAATCAACATGTGAATTTTACAGACTTATAACTCGATGTTATTATGACATGTACGGTAATTATAAATACCCTGAAATATTAATCTACAGTATCAGTTTTGAAAAGATAATAGAAAGTGGCTATAAATCTGCCGGGGATATCAAACATGCTATTGAATGTCTTCATAAAGCAGGCGCCGATTTTGTTGTTGCGGCATGTAATTCAATACATATTATCTTTGATGAAGTAAAAAACGATATTCCTATCCCCTGGATCAGTATTATGGAGACCACCGCGGAAAATATACTCGAGAAGAAAATTAAAAAAGTCGGTCTTCTTGGAACACGTTTTACCATGAGTGAAGGATTCTATCGTAATGCACTCGCTAATTATGGTATCGAAACAATAATTCCTCCGGAAGACTCACTGGAAAAAATCAATGCTATAATATATAATGAATTGGTAAGAAATATCCTTGAAGAAAAATCGAAACTATACATTATTAATTGTATTAATAATTTAATTCGACAAGGTGCCCAGGGGATTATACTTGGGTGCACTGAATTACCATTTCTGATTGATCAGAGTGACACGAAAGTCCCTGTTTTTAACACTACTGCCCTTCATGCTCAAAAAACTCTTGAATTAGCGCTTTCGATTTCACTTTAAAAATTTTTAAAATTCAACATAAATCATTCATGCCTGATAAGAATTTTTCATTTTTTATTTCTTTAAATGGTCATGAGAGCATTCTTTTTTTCATTTTTCAAAAATACTATACTAAACCTAATTCTTTGTTTTTATTAGTTTTATAGAGAATATAAAAATTATTTTTGAAAAACTAAAAAAAAATATTGGTTTTTATTTGATCATTTGATTAAATTTCAATGTACGGGTACGTATTTCGAATTCAAAATCTCAAAGGAAAGGAACCTATATGATCAAAACATCAAGTTTAATTACGTTGTTAAGCATTAGTAGTTCCTGATACAGCTTAATAGTAGTTAAACATGTACCATTAATCAGCAGTAACATGTGTTCATACTACAATGTTCTATTTTTCTTCAAGGGGGAGGAAAATGAAAAAAATTCTCACAAAACGGCAACAAGAAATTCTCGATTTCATTGAAAGTTTTATGCAGCAGCGTGGTTATCCGCCTACACTGCGTGAAATCGGAAACGAATTCGGAATCAGTTCTACCAATGGTGTTCGGGTCAATCTTGCGGCGCTTGAAAAGAAAAATTATATCGTCCGCCGTCCATGGCTGTCACGCGGTATTGAACTTGTCAATGCTCCCAAGACAATTCAAACAGATTCCGAAGTCGGTTACATTCCGATTGTCGGCAGAGTCGCAGCAGGCGAACCTATTTTTGCTGCCGAAAACATCGAGGGAATGCTGGCGGTAGATGATTCTTTCATACCCACCAAAAAAGTTTTTGCATTGAAAGTTCAGGGTGACAGTATGAAGGATGCGGGTATTATCGATGGCGACTATGTTCTTGCCAGACGTCAACACACCGCTGAATCGGGCGAAATTGTCGTGTTTATAGTTGGTGATGAAATTACGGTAAAACGCTATGATACCAAGGGGGATAAAGTACTGTTAATACCTGAGAATGAAGCCTATGAAGTGAGATCAATCAGAAAAAATTCACCGGATCTGCAGATTGCCGGAAGAGTTATCGGCCTTATGAGACAATACTAAAAGCGCTCAGATGCAGTTAACTGTAAGTGAAATTTAGTATATAACCGGGTATCGGAAAAAAATCCGAACCCGGTTATACTTTTTTTGTCTTATGGTCTCAAACCTCTGACACGAGCGCATTCTGCTACACGTCCGATGCCAAGCATCAACGCCGCCTGGCGGTTAGTAACTTTTTTCTCCAGCGCAATATTCCTGACCGAATGATAGGCGTTGCGCATTATTACTCTGAGCTTATCATTTATTTCTTTTTCATGCCAGAAGAAAGCCTGAATATCCTGAACCCATTCAAAATATGAAACTACAACACCACCGGCATTGGCAAGAATGTCGGGAATGATAAAAACTTTTTTATCATTCAGGATTTTATCCGCTTCATTGGTTAATGGGCCGTTAGCACCTTCCACAATCATTGACGCTTTAACATCGGCAGCATTTTCTTTGGTGATTTGACCACCAAGAGCTGCCGGAATAAGAATATCGCAATCGAGTGCGAGAAGTTCGGCATTGGAAATTTCATCGGCGCCTGGATAACCCTTAAGGTATTCGTGTTCTGCAACATAGGCCGATACGTTTTCTATATCCAATCCTTTGCTGGAGTAAATTCCCCCATTTTCATCCGAAACCGCTATAATTTTACATCCTGTCTTAGCCAAGAGCTTCGCTGCTACCGAACCGACATTTCCGAAACCCTGAACAACTGCTGTCTGTGTGCTAAGGTCGATTCCAAGTTCCTGCGCGGCATCAATAATTGAGAATACCACTCCCCGTCCTGTTGCTTCCTGTCTTCCTTCCGACCCGCCGATACTTATTGGCTTGCCCGTAACAACACCAGGCACGGAATAACCTTTAATAATGCTATAGGTATCCATTACCCACGCCATATGTTTAGCACTTGTATTCATATCTGGTGCGGGAATATCCTTTTCAGGACCGATCATCGGTGAAATTTCCCATGTATAACGTCGTGTAAGATTTTCAATTTCAGTCATTGACAGTTTGTGTGGATCGACCTGTACACCACCCTTTGCACCGCCATACGGGATATTTACCACAGCACATTTCCAGGTCATAAGAGCGGCAAGCGCAATTGTCTCATCAAGATCGACCTCAGGATGAAAGCGAATACCTCCTTTTGCAGGACCCCGTGCAATATTGTATTGGACACGATACCCCTCGAAACTCTCGACAGTTCCGTCATCTTTGTTGATCGGACATGATACTATAATTATTCGACGTGGATGTGACAGACGTACACGAATGTTTGCATCGAGATGTAAAAGGTCTGCAGCTTCATTGAAATCCGACATCACCACCTGAAGAAGATCTCTTTTCTTTCCCCGTGCCATATTACCCTCACTCTAAAAAAATATTTTTTTGCTAAAATTTCCATTTTTAATAAAAAAAACAATTGTAGCAAAGATACGGAGAAAAAATAAGATGTGCAAGCGATACTGATTTCTGGCGATCCCCTATTTTTTCGGAAATACGTAGGAATAAGAAAATAACCATCAACAGTGCTGACGATAAAGATATTTAGGCAGA
>JAFGMP010000399.1 GCA_016927495.1 Candidatus Latescibacterota bacterium
CTTCCTGCCTTGGGCTCGATGAAGTAGCATCCGGCCGCAGGCGTGGCTTGCAAAGTTTTTCTTTACAAATTGGAAAGTGATTCCTGGACATTATTAAAAACATTTTCTCCACCGGACAGTGCTCCGGATGATTGCGGTTTCGGTTCATGGGTATCGATTTCCGCGAATTACGTCGTCATCGGAGCTGACTATGGGGGTGCGGAGGAATATGGAGAAGTATACATCTATACGAATAATGGTGACAGTTGGGGGTTGACAAGTACTCTTACCGCGCCTGAAGGAACCGAGTCGTTTGGGTTGTTTGTCACGAATACTGATGCATATGCGGCGATTACCGGAATCTCACAGGAAAGTGAGTTTGATGGAAAAGTGTTTATTTATCAGAATGTGGGTGGAACGTGGTCTTTGACTCAAACTCTGTTGTCTCCGACTTCAACTGATGGTATGTTCGGATACGCCACAAAACTCACTGATACTCTTCTCGCAATATCCGATCCGTTGAACAATTTCACCGGAAGCGTTTTTACTTATACATTGAACGGCGGGCAATGGGAGTTGGACGATATATATTCTGCAACTGGGAAATTGTTTTCCTGGTTGGGGTGTTCTGTCGGGGTGTCTTCAGACAGTAATTACCTTTTGGCAGGTTCTCCAATGACATTGGGCGAGAAAGGAGAAGCCTATCTTTGGACAATTAATTCCAGTTATATCACTATCGGGGTGGAACCGGCCGGTACCGGTTCTACCGATCCGACTGAAGATGTCCAGCATATCGTTACTACTAATGTCGCTTTTGATATCAAAGCAACACCGGCGACCGGATATGCTTTCAATGGATGGCGGATTGACAGCGGAACTGTCACTATTCAGGATGCACAATGCGCCACTACCACTGCGACTGTCAACGGTACAGCCCACATAACCGCGGTTTTTGCGGCAGTTGCGAATGTTACATTCGCTGTGTCTCCGGCAAACAGCGGTACGACTTCTCCCGAGGGAGGCGTTTCGGTAATCGTAGGTAACAGGATTTCTATCAGAGCAGTTCCGGCAACAGGATACTATTTCAGTAACTGGACTGTCACAGGATCGACAATCATTGATAATCCTTTGTCAAGTACGACCAAAGCTCTAGTCAATGGTGATAGTAGCATCACCGCTATATTTAAACCGTTCGTCAAAGAAGTCCAGTTAACAATGGGAGCATTGCCTGATACGGGTGGAACAGTGACGCCGTCACCGGGAATTCATCTTGTTGAGTCTTCAAGACTTTTTTCTATTACAGCGGAACCGGTTACCGGTATGCATTTTGTCAAATGGACAATCGATGGAACCGGAATGATTTCCAATCCTCTGGCAAGCTCGACTTCAGCTTCGATTTCGGACAATTCAACAATTACTGCTGTGTTTGCTGAAATATCTTCAACCGTAGTTTTGACGATGGTTGCTGATCCTGCTGCAGGAGGCACCACAAGTCCTGTTGTCGGTGTTTCGACTGTGAATATTAATCAACCGGTTCAGATTGAGGCGTTCCCCGGAGACGGGTATCATTTTGTGAACTGGACTATCGATGGGGAAGGGTACATCGACGGAGCAGATTATGTGATTGCCTGGGTGACCCTCAAAGAGGATGCTACAGTGACAGCCAATTTTGCAGCAAATGCTGATCAGGCGACATTGACTATGGCTGTTTCACCTGACGGAGCCGGAACTGTAAATCCGGGAGTCGGAGCACATCTTGTAAATATCGGTGAGTCATACGAGATCAAGGCACAACCGGCTGATGGTTATTTCTTCGTTAGATGGACGGCATACGGTAATGTTGAAATTTACGTCCCGGAGATAGCCGATACTCATGCAGTACTTTCCGGTGATGCTACGGCGACTGCGGTTTTTACTTCGATCTCGGAATCCGTTACATTGACGGTTGACAGTTCTCCTGAAGATGGTGGAACGACCAATCCCGGTAATGGGGATCATTTATTTGTCAAAGGGCAAAGTGTCCAGATTGAAGCGTTCCCGAGTTCCGGATATTATTTTACTCATTGGGATATAACCGGCAGTGCGGAATTGAATGATCCTACAGATACTGAGACCGTCTTGACTATTTACGGAAATTCGATTCTCACAGCAAATTTCGCGACATCTTCGACAACTGCGACATTGCTCATGAGTGTTTCACCGACCGGGGCAGGTAGTACCAATCCCGGAATCGGAGATCAGACGGTCATTGTCGGCAGGATTTATGAGATCAGTGCCACTCCTGAGGATAGTTATCTTTTTGATAAATGGACCGTTACCGGGGGGGCTATTATCGATACTCCTTTATTAAGTGAGGCTGAGTTAGTTCTTTCGGGAGATGCTACAGTAACAGCGAATTTTGTTGCTCAACAGACGGATGCTCAACTGATTATCACGGTCAATCCGTCAAATTCGGGTTCTACGAATCCCGGTGTCGGAATATATACGATTCCGGTTGGTCAACGATTCATGGTTGAGGCTGTACCTGCAGACGGTTACTTCTTTTCATATTGGGAAGGGGACAGCCGCATAATAATCGATGATCTTTATTCTGAATTGACCAGTGTAAAAGTGAATGGAGATTCTATCTTAACTGCTTCTTTTACAGCGATAACGACAACTGCTCAACTTATTTTAGCTATAACACCGGAAGAAAGTGGAGCGACTAATCCGGGAATCGGTACTCATACGGTGAGTGTTGGTGATCAGATTCTGATTGAGGCTGTGGCTGAGAGTGGATACCACTTTGTCAGGTGGGAGTTGTCCAGCGGTTCATCGGCAATTGAAGACTTGTATGACGTTACCACTTATGTAAAAGTGCTGATGGACAGTACAATCACTGCCAATTTTGCCAGTAATGATACTCCGGTCACTGTCGAAATGAAAGTTTCACCTGAGAATTCCGGAAATACTGATCCGGGCGTCGGAACCCATTCCAACTTATACGCTGGTCAAATCCTTGAAATCAAAGCGGATCCTGCCGATGGTTATCATTTTGTCAACTGGACGTCCGAAGGAGGGGTCAATATCACGAATACTCTAGCCAAGGAGACTACGGCCGTACTGGTCGATGATTCTGTGATCACTGCCAACTTCGCGACTAATGAAACACCGATTTCGCTGACAATAATTAATGACGATACGAACGGTGGTATGACTTATCCCGCACCGGGTATCTATACTGTTTATGCCGAGGAGAGCATTAAACTTGAAGCTGCTCCATTCGAAAATTATTATTTTGTTAAATGGGAATTGGAGGGTATCGGATATATTGATGATGACAAAGCTCAGATTGCCTATGCTGTGCTTGAAGACGATTCGACAATAAGAGCGATATTTTCATCGGTACAACCAGTTTTCCTCAGTTATGGCGCAGTTTTGAATATTCCCACCGCCACTCTTACCGATATCCCGAAGTGGGTTTATGCTACATTCTATAACACAGCGATTGAAAAAGGTGAGTTGAAAAAGGAATATTTCCGGATAGTTCAATCGGGCGATGAGAGTCAGACCATGACAGCCGAATGGCGGCATTTCACTCAACTTTATGACAAAAAAGATTATCCGAAAAGTGGTAAATTAAGTGAATTACTTCAGGAAAATCCTATTGGAGATTTGGAAATTTATGCCATATACCTGAAATCAAAGAATCAGAAACCTGTTCAATTGAACGTGAACGCTTATCTTACTGTTCCTATTGTGAGTTCAGTGAGTGGTGATTATATGGAAAAGGATGATGTTTTTATTGTTAAAGGTCGATATTTCGGGTCAAAACTTCCAACCGTCGAAATCGAGTATATGGTGGGTGAAAAAGTAAAATATAAAAGGTGTAGAGTTATCAAAAAAGATTCTCTCAGATATCAGAATGCCCAGGGAGTTGATAATAAAAGTTGCATGAAAATTTTAGATACGGACACAACTGACCAGCAATCAGTCAATTACAGTCAGATATCTGTTAAATATCCCAAACTGAAAGATGATGCAATACCGACAGGATATATAATCGTTAAGAATCACTGCGGAATGGTTGAATTTAAATTGCCGGAAAAGTAAAAAAACAGAAAGCAACTTTCGATTAGTTGTGAGAAAGTTATACTCAGAAACATATTCTATACTGACGGATTATCGGAGTCAGTCGCTAATTATTCATGTACCATTGGCCATCTATTTTAGTGAAAGTTATGGGTCTTTTATTCGCCTCTATGCTAAATTTTGCAACGGAACCCTCTTTACTAAAACTTGGGGAAGTTTCCAATGCGATTTTTAAAGAATTATGTAGTTGACGGGCTTTTTCTTCATTAAAATTTTTTTTAACAAATTCTTCCAGAGAAATTTTTTTAAGAATTTTCTCTTTCTCAAATGGGTTCATTAGTTTCGCCACAAATTCTTCCCGTCTATTTTCATCCAAAAGTTTTATCCCTGATAAAATATTTTTCTTTAAATCTATTGGAATATTTAAAGATTTCACTTTGCCTGAATGATTTTTGGAGGAGTTATGGTTATTTTTTGACTTAATTATGTTATCAATACGAATACGTAATTTATTGAATTCTTCTTTAGCTTTTTTAATTTCTCCAATATCAACACCTTTTTCTTTTTCATAAAAAACAAATAACTCTTCCATATAGTTATACACTGAATCTATCTTTTTGATTTCTTTTAGGGTGATAGGTTTCTCGCGTTTCTCAAACCTTTTTGCGGCCCGTTCAATTCCATATAATCCATTTTTTATCTCAAAAAGTTTACTTTGACGTTCTTTGTTTTTTTTTTCTTCCTCCTGTTTTCTTGATATTAATATCTGCAGTTGAGCTTTTGCTAGTTTTTTGAGTTCGTTATTATATTTTTTCGAGCTTATGATGTCTTTGAAAAACTTTATCTGTTTCTTACTCATACATCCAAATGTCAAGGATATTTCCTTGACTATTTTTTGTTGTTCACTAACATCAAAATTATCAAAGTCTTTTTCTATGAAAGCCAAACTGTCATCATCAGAACTGTCAACAAGGCAAAGATTAAAAAATTTTTGATATAGAGGCGTTTGTTTATTTTGGGAATTTGAAAAATATTCCAACAAAATATTCTGACATGCAGAATTACGAATGGCATCTATTGTTAACGCATCCATTTTTAGGGATGTGGAATACTTAGGAGATAGTATAAAATCAGCCAATATCTTGCCAATCAAATTTTCTGATCTATACTCATTGTCTGTTAAATATCGTATTAATATTTTCTTCGTTTGTTGAGATTCTGCCTGTTCAATCGCTTTCTTAAATATGTTATAATCAAAACCTTGCCAGTCGTCCCTAGTTTTTAGTTTATCGGCAAGTAATTCCTTAACTTCATTTTCATCGTTTACCTGAGAAAGTTGAGCAACCAGTTGATCTGTTCCTTTTTTAAGAGAATCAATACGTTTTTTCGCAAGATTTTTAAGACGTGCATCATATTTTTCGGATACTGCTATAGCTTTTAAAAATTTAACTTGTTTTGTTTCGTTGTTTTCGGTTTTTATATTAATGCGTCGTACAATTCTTATCTTATTCCTTTCGTCGGTATTATCGAAGACCTTACTGATGAAATCAAAACTGCTTTCGTCACTAGCATCCAGACGCCATTTTAAATACTCGTTGAATAATGGTATTTTTTGGTTTTCAGGTTTTAGAAAATAATCTGTAAGTCTGTTCCAATCTCTCGGGCTTTTTTCAAACGCTTTCATGGCAATATTTTTCAATTCCGAAGAATATTCAGAAGATGTGATAACGTCTGCCAGCACCATGTTTAGATACCGCTTGACAGATGAGTATTTACTGGAAATCACCGTATCTTTGAGGAAACACACAATGGACTTCGTCGTATTTTCAGAAGGATGTTTCTTGAGTACTTTACAGAATATTTTACTGTAGTCGAATTTCCATTTTGTAACCAGTTGGTTGATATTATCTCCAATCAGTTTTTTCAGTGCGGACTCATTCTTTATACTCGTTATTTTATCAATCAACGCTTTTTCCTCGTCAGTGGATACAGCGGAAAGTGAAATCGTAACATTTATAAACATTATCGTAATCACAACTAAAATAAAAGTTCGGTTCATTTTTTAGTTTTCCTTATATTTCCCGTCATGAAAAAAGAAACCTGTATCAATAGGTCTAGATTTAACTTCTTCAAGGACATTAACCTGATCTTCTGCGCAAATAGAAAATGTTGTTGAAGCAAACAAAATCAACAAGTGAATTGCGAAAAACTTTTTTACTGGTTGAATCAAATCGAACACTTACAGATTTGGTTAATCTTTTTTCTTTGTTTCTTTTTGAAGCAAATTATCCTTCTCCCATTTTTTGTATAAAGCATCAACTCTTTTGGTTAATTGTTCCGAAAATTGATAATTTTCGGCCAGTTGTTTATTTAAGTCTTCATCTGCAAAATTCAACGTGTTTAATTCTGTCACTTTTTCTGCCACATTTTTATTAGAATTAAGTGCCTGTACAACTTGACGTAAAATATCAGGTAAGCAATTGAACGATACATCTCCCAAACTATTAGTTTCCATTACAACCTTACCTTCTGTAAAATCTTTGATTTTTTGATTATATTGATTGTTATATAACTCTTTAAGAATTTCTTTTCTACTTTTTCCTCCTGATCTATCATGTAAAGAAGCAATCCACGAATATGAAAATTTTTCTCCATTGTATAAATGTACTGCGACTCCTGCATTATCAGCCAAAATAACCTTTTTTACACAAGGAAGCTCTGATATTCTAGACACATATATTTTTAATTTATCAGGAGTAAGCTTTGAAACATCCTGTTGGTTTTTAAAGAAATTTGGGAAATAAAAATTAAATGTATCGTTCATAAATGGAATAATATCATCAGGTTCACTTTGGTTTGTTAAACCTTGAGGCAATTCAGGTTTCTTCTTTGGGAAATTTCTCTGAATTCTATCAGGATATGGGACAGGTTTTATAATAATAATATCATTGATGTATATAGAAAGCCCTATCTTTTTTACAATGTATGGCGCATTTATGTATCGTCCTTTCCAAAAGAAAAAACCACTATTAATAGGTTTGCTTTCCTTTTTCCCAAAAACATTAACATGAAAATCTTTTTCTGTATATTTTTTTTCATTGGCAAATAAACGTAAGCAACATACTAACATCAAACAAATTACAACTAGTTTCTTCATTTCTCTTTCCCTTTATTTAATTATACAGCCAATTATTAATATTCTCAGGATTAGCTTTTGTAGAACTTGGGGCTTTTCTATTGGCATCGAACCCTCTCCCTTTTCCTTCTTCCTGATCCCTTACTTTTTCTCCAAACACTTTGATTTTTCCACCTGATCCTATCATATTGTCATAATCAAAACTGATATGAAAAGATTTCAGCCATAATCCACCTCCGCCATAATTCCACCCGCCCCATCTTTTATTGAATATTTTGGCTCCACTCTCCCGTTTTAATGCCTTATTTACAGAAATGTCATTTTTGACATATGTATCAAATAACACACAACCTGCCCCCATACGTTTACCCGCCTTCGCATCTGTGTTATTTGGGAACCATCTGTTTTTGAGCATTGGAGCGGGACAAAGAGTTGTCCACGGATTTCCTTTCATTCTGGTGTTCGAGGAATAACCTGTTCCATTATTCCAAGCTTCGCCAGCGGTCCGTCGTTTTGTGGTATGTAACGTTCCACTTAATGATTTAAATAATTCTTTATTTGTTTTTTGATTCTCAGATTCGGTACAAGCTTCCCAATATCCAACGCGCCATCGTCCGCCAGCCGAATCTCTTACAGAAGTCCCATAAGTATTATTTGCCGAATAACATGATGACCAGACAACAATACTTTTGTTACTGTCAAGCCTTTTTTTCCATTTGGTCGTATACCAATTAGTAAAAACTCTTGCAATCCACAAACCTGATGTAGAGTCATATAAAACTTTTACAGAAGGTTCATGTGCCCAGGAAGACAGTGCTTTTTTTGTCGTAGCATATGCTGCAAGTGTATGATGCTCATTTTTTAGCCTTCCATCAGTATCAATATATTTTAAGTCCCCGTGACAATCAATATTCAGAATTCCTCCTCTGATCATTCCAATAAAATTTGAAACAGTACAATCTTCAAGATCACTATCCCAATGGTTATTATCTTTAAGTTGTTTTAATTTCCACCCCTGTCTTTCTATTTCATTTTTTAAAATAACAACACTGCCTTCTCCCCATTCACAAATACACGATTGCCAAGAGTAACTGATAGGAATTTTGTTTTCCATCATGAAGGGAAATTACCTGCGATGGGAGCAAAGTCAAGTCTGGAACGCGAAAAACCGTGAGA
>JAFGMP010000400.1 GCA_016927495.1 Candidatus Latescibacterota bacterium
GTACCGAACCACTTGATATTGTCATTATCGATGAATATTGCCGGAACAAAATTGTTCGGTAACCCGGAATTATCAGTAGTAAATGATTGCCATTTTTTGCCGTCATATTTCGAAATACCGTTGTGTGTGCCGAACCAGACGGCGCCTTCCCGGTCAAAAGCTATGGATATAACATAATCATCTGCCAATCCATCTTTAACTGATAGCGTTTCCCATGTCGAGCCATTAAAAGTGGTAACACCTTTGCCATATGTACCGAACCATATTTTGTCTTTTTTATCGACAGCAAGAGAAGCAATATAGTTACTTGCCAGTCCACTGTTTTCAGTCGTGTAGGTTGTCCATTTGGCTCCATCGAAGCTTGATACGCCACGAGGAGTGCCAACCCAGACAAAACCATTTTTGTCAATTTTAAGCTTTCTCGCTTCATTAAACACTAAACCATCTTCCTCGTCATACACCGTCCATGTGTCGCCATCCAACCGTGCCACACCGCCGCCGTCGGTGCCGAACCATTTAACACCGTTGGCGTCCTCGGCGATTGCGCGGATTTCGTTTGCGGGGAGGCCGTTTTCGGTTGAGTAATTTTTCCATGTCTCCTGCGCGTACAAATTGGCCGCAAGCATGAAAATTATTGAAATTATTAAAAATACACGTACTATTTTCATGATATTTATCCTGTTTTTAAATGTTGTTTTTTGCAGACGTGAATTGCGCAGCATTATAGGCCATAAATATCCCTCCGCTGTTTTTTAATTCAACTGACAAAAGCTGAATTCAGCGCTGCACAACATGTTGTAAGTAAAAAATTAAACCAAAATTTACTATTATTAATTTAATTACTAATTACAAGTATATGTATACTGCATAGATGGGGGCTTTGTCAAGTGTATTTTTTGATATTAAATATATTAATCAAATCTAAATGTTTATTAAACAGCGCACTATTTTGTATAAGTACATATAGATACATAACTTAATATATATTTTTGGAGTGAAAAAATGTTAGGAATTTTTTTGTATGATCGGGTGGAAAAAGTCTGAACATGATTTACATGATTAAAGGATGACCATGATTTTAAAATCAAGTAATCAGGCAAATCAAGCGAATCATGGTTCAGACAATAACACAGGGCAGACACACGGGTCTGCCCCTACACATATATATAATACAGGGCACAAGATGGTGTGCCCCTACAAATTCATTGTCCCTTATCCCTTGTACCTTGTACCTTGTACCTGTCTTTCCTCTTCTGCCTTTCTGCCTCTGTGCCTGCTTCCTTGTCTTTTCATTTTAGTGCGCTTCTCTGGATGGCATTGAACAATAATCTGAATGTCCCGTGCGGCTGTCCGCGATGCTGAACTCCAAACCCGAATAAAACTATCTTTCCCTTGCCGTACGAAACCTCGACGATAGCGGGTTTATCGGCAATGATATCTCCACCTCTGATCCAGCCGCTTTCAAGCAGCACGGTATCGGAGTAACGGGCGACCACAGTGGCGGGATACCGTTTTTCAGGACTTCGCGTATCCTTTTTGTCATTTTTCTCCGGCTCGATTATCTCGAATGCCTGAGACCGTGAAAAATAGGCGGACGCCCAATCCGTCATACCGTATCCCAAAGGATGATCCGTATCGATCCATACGCGCAGAATCGAGCCGGGACAGAAAAACTCATCCGCCTTTTTGCCGCTCAGGATGTTGCGGACAGGGATATTGAAATGTTCTATGGGCAGATTGCATGATTGATCGATACAGACAAGTGTCCCGCCTGACTGTACGAAATTCTGCAGTGCTACGATGCCATCCGAATCGATTCCACCAACATACTGAGGTTCCGTTGCGTCGGGAGCCTGACCGTTGATTATCGTGGAAGCTCCGACCGAAGGCAGTATCAGACAGTCATGCCGTTCGTTCAGGTTCCCGGCACGTATTTCGGCATTATGGACGGTAACATAGGGGAATTCGAAATTCTCGAGTACTAACCGTGTCCAGCCTTCGTCCATGCTTGCGGTCCAGGGTTGGTACAGACCGTGCCGCGGTGTTTTTGCTTCGGTTAATGCCGGTGACAATTTTGAATAAGACTGCTCGACAGCGGTCACTTGTGACGTTATACCCTCCAATAGTTTTGTTGATACATTGCGAAAATTTTCACCATCACGGATGTAAATGGAACCGGTTGGCGCAACTGTTTTTGTTAGTTTTCCCCACTGTTCTTCCGAATTAACCAGACTGAACCTGATACCTGCATTATGCATACGATTGATGAGACGGTAATCATCGTTCGAAGCGGCTTTAAGTAAGTATCCCGAAACATTTCCCTGCACCGAACCTTTTGGCAGGGGGATCGAATCGAGTTTACGGGCTTTACAGTCGAATTGTCCACTTACGGCAATGCTTCTCACACCCATCTGCAGGGGCAGGGTCCATCCCGCAGTGTCATAGGGAGCTTCCGGCGGACCTCCGGGATACTGTGAGCGATTAGGATAAATCTGCCGTTCCATCATGTCATTTAAATGTGAGCGGTATGGCTGAGCGCAGTACATGATATATGTTCCCTCAGGATAGGTAACTCCATCCGCAACAAATGATTCCTCGGCCTGGTGTACTTCGATTGCTGTGGCATGGAGAATTTCCAGCATGTCACGCGCGGACCTCGGATCATGCTGACCGGGAGGTACCAGCCATGCGAACGGTGGTTCGGTCTTTCCGCGTTCGATTGATTCATGCGCCAGTTTAAGAGCATTGCTTTGGAAGAGATCATGGTACCGTGCGGCAAGTGTAAAGAGGCTCATACATGCTGTTTTATCATATTCCACTATGTCGCGAAGCCGCCACCAGCCTCCGGGCCAGGGATCGGGGAAATTGGTTGTCATGGAGTAATCCGGCATACCTCTGCTTTCTCCTCGTAACTGACTTTTACGCTGGAAAATTGGCGATGCGATGGTGGCGCTTGCCGCTTCGGTGAGAATGCCGACCATATTGTGACGGTAAACAGTTGTCCGGAAGCCCCCCTGCCACCAGTTGTCGTACATGGCGCTGTTCAGAATACCTTTTTTCTCGTTACGGGTAAGTTCTGCCGCCATGTGGCCCCCGATGATCATCAGCATATGGTCGGTTAATGGATGTATATTGGGATTTTTCGGATCAAAAAACGGCGGCACGAAAAACCGTGCACCCAGGCTGCCCATCTGGTGAACGTCATAGACGATATTCGGAAGCCAGTCATTGTAAATCAGATCCGTTTCCGCTCTCGTTTCTTTCAGGTTGAGCATGAACCAGTCACGATTGTTATCGTGTCCGGCATACGGGTGATATATCCACGGCATCCCGGAACCCTCCCACGGTTTTCCGAGTGAACGCTCATACCAGTCGATAACTATTTCGTGTCCGTCAGGATTAGCCGATGGAACAAGAATAACAATGTCCTGTTCGAGGATGTTTTCGATCTCATCCGAATTACCGGTGGCAAGATCATAAAGCAACTCCAATGACATCTGGGTTGCCGCAATCTCTGTTGCATGGAGACTGCAATTGACGAGGACAACCACTTTGGCCTCAGCGATGAGCCGTTGTTCCTCATCGCTGTTGTCGATAAGGCGCGGATCGGCAATTTTTTGCTGATTTTTCTTGTGTTTGTCCATATCACGGATTGTTTCAGGGGAGGAAATCTCGGCAATGATAAACGGCCGTCCTTCCGTCGTGGTGCCGATTTCTCTTGTATTCACACGATCGGAATTTTCACTCACATGATAGAAATATTCAACCATTTTCTCCCAGCGCACCAGTTTATAATCTGCGCCAACCCTATGGCCAAAAAAATCATCGGGGGGTGTTATTTGCTGTGCGGTCGAAATGGAGGTAATAAAAAAACTTAAAACAATGCAAAAAAACCGCAAAACATAACGGTACATACTGTTTTTTACCCGCATATTATGTACCCCATTATAAAAAATGAGAAAGAATTAAAGTTTAATTTTAAAATTCGAGCTATAAAGTATATATTATATACTGTTAGAAAAAGATTTTAAAACAAAAAAAATTTAAAAAACAACACAGCATAATAAAGTATACAAAATATGCATGAGTATGTAGGCGCCCTTCACATTCATTCGAATTATTCCGACGGTCTAAGGCCGATTCCTGAAATCGCCGAAATTGCTTCACAGTCCGGAATTGACTTTCTTTTGTTTGCCGATCACATGACTCTCGAACCTCTTAAAATGGGTATGGAACGGTGGTTTGGGCCGGTGCTTTCCATCATCGGCTATGAAATTAATGATGCCGATAATCATAATCATTATCTTGCTTTCGGGCTTGATGAGATATTATCGCCTCAATTGAATGCCCATGAATATGTAGAAGGTGTGAAGAAAAAAGGAGGTACCGGGTTTATAGCCCACCCTGATGAAAAACGCACGGCTTTCAAAGAACATCCGCCATATCCCTGGACAGAATGGGATGTTTCCGGATATAACGGTATAGAAATTTGGAACCATGCCTCCGAATGGCTTGAAAAACTGACACACACAAATAAATATCTGCGAGTTCTTCACCCCCTGAAATATTTGAACGGGCCGGAACCTGAAACATTGAAACGGTGGGATATGCTTAATAAAGAAAGTGTGATGCCGGGAATCGGAGGCCTTGACGCTCATGCATATCCATATAGAATCGGGCCCATTACCATTTATATATTTCGCTATAAAGTTCTGTTTCGAGGCATAAGAACTCATGTGTTGCTTGAACAGGAAATTTCAGAAAATATTACCGATGCAAAAGAATCGATACTTGATGCATTGAGAAGAGCCCGGTGCTTTATTACCAATTACAGATGGGGTGATGCTCGTGGGTTCAGTTTTACCGCAGGGGAAGGAAAAAATATATATCATATGGGCGATACGATTAAGGGGAATTCTGCAGAATTTAACGTTATGCTTCCTCAGCCCGGTCACATATTTCTTTTACGTGATGGTTGTGTTATAACCAAAGTATATAATGACAAACTAACATTCAAAGCGACAGAACCCGGCGCGTACCGTGTCGAAGTGAAAAAGAAAAGCAGGCCATGGATATATTCCAATCATATTCGTCTGAGAGGGAATAACTAATATGAATGAAGATAATGAATGCTTAGATAACTGTTCAAATCAATGTGGTAGGATAACTGATGATAAACCCGGTGAGGAGTGCGCTGTATTTTGTATATATGGTCATTCGAATGCCGCAGAAATGACATATCTCGGGCTTTATGCTCTGCAGCACCGCGGGCAGGAATCGACAGGTATTGTGACTTCAAACGGGAAGGATATGTATTATCACCGCGGATTGGGGCTTGTCAGCGAGGTATTCGGTGATCAGGGGATATTTAAGTACCTTAAAGGAAACATGGCAATCGGCCACAATCGTTATTCGACCACCGGATCGAATCGTGCAAGGAATGTACAGCCTCTTATGGCTGCCGACCGTAATGGGCAAATAGCAACCGGTCATAACGGTAATCTGACCAATACCCGTCAACTCTATGAAGAACTGGTAAAAAAAGGCGCTATTTTCCAGACTACCCTTGACTCGGAGCTCATCATACATCTTGCCGCGATGTCAAAAAAAACAACGTTTATCGATCGCCTTATCGATGCCCTCAATAAAGTGGAGGGAGCTTACTGTATTGTTATGCTTACGAAAGACAGTGTAATTGCTGCACGGGATCCCCACGGATTCAGGCCGTTATGTCTCGGAAAAGCCGATAAAGCCTGGGTTGTCGCTTCCGAAACCTGTGCACTCGATATAATCGGGGCTCAGTATGTTCGTGATGTGGAGCCCGGCGAAATAATTACTATCGATAAAAGCGGCGTGCATTCACTGAAACCTTTCAAACCACAAAAAAAACTGTTCTGTATTTTTGAATATGTTTATTTTTCCCGACCTGACAGCTTTATATTCGGCGACTGTGTGGACAAAGCCCGTCGCAAAATCGGACATATGCTTGCCAAGGAAAGTCCGGTGGATGCCGACATGGTTATATCGGTTCCAGACTCCTCCAACACTGCGGCACTCGGTTATTCCAAGGCAACCGGAATCCCTTTTGAAATCGGCCTGATACGTAATCACTACATAGGCCGTACATTTATTCATCCGAGTCAGGTGACCAGGGACGCCAAAGTTCGTATTAAATTCAATCCGATAAGAGGAGTCCTTGAAGGGAAAAAAATTGTGGTTGTCGAGGATTCGATTGTCCGGGGAACGACATTCCGCAAGATAGCCAAACTGCTTCGCGATGCCGGAGCGAAAGAAATTCATCTGAGGGTAAGTTCGCCACCAATCATATCCCCATGTTTCTATGGTATGGATTTCCCGACCCGTGAAGAGCTTCTTGCCTCAAGCATGAGTGTTGAGGAAATCAGGAAACATATGGGTGTCGACTCACTCAGTTACCTGTCGCTGGAAGGACTCAAAAGCAGTGTTCCGAATGGAGACAATTCATACTGTACGGCATGTTTTTCAGGCGAATATCCAACAAAACTACCGGTAGGATGCCAGAAAAGTTGTCTTGAGGATGATACCCCGAACTCTCATATAATCGATGCCCAGTCTTTGAGGTATGAGAATGATTGAGGTTGACAGAAGGCTTTGTGATGTATGCGGTACCTGTGTTGCTGTGTGTTCCTCCGATGCAATCACCATAAGGGGTAATAAACTTGTAATCGATCATGAACTCTGTGTGAATTGCCTGGCCTGTGTCAGCGTATGCCCGGTCGGTGCACTTGGAGAGGGTAAATGAACGAATATGATATGGTTGTGATCGGAGGCGGCCCGGCAGGTTCGATGGCTGCATGTACTGCTGCCGAAAATGGTCTCAGTGTTCTGCTGGTGGAACGTGACCCTATTATCGGCCATCCTGTGCGATGTGCCGAAGGAGTAGACGAAAAGGGGCTTTGTGAGTTTTTCACACCTGATCCTTCATGGATAGCATCGGAAATGACCGGTTATAACCTTGTCGCTCCCGATGGAACTGTTGTTGCCATGAATGTAGATGGTCAGAAAGGATATATACTTGAGCGTATTATATTTGACAGAATGATTGCGGAACGCGCGGCAGGTTCCGGAGCGATGATTAAGACCGGAGTCGAAGCTGTCTCTATGTCCGAATATCGAAACGGATTACGAACAGTGCAATTGCGTAACTGTTCAAAAGAGTGGTCGGCACATGCCCGTGTGGTAATCGCTGCCGACGGAGTAGAATCACGTGTGGCACGGTGGGCAGGTTTGAATACTACAACAAATCCGCATGACATGGAAACCTGTGCCCAGGTGACACTATCAGGTATTGATATCGACCCGAATAGTTTTTCCTTGTATTTCACCAAACTATATGCCCCCGGTGGTTATGCATGGGTATTTCCAAAGGGTGAGTGCACGGCAAATGTGGGACTTGGTATCTCCGGTGATAAAACCAATGGGAAAAATCCCTGTAATTATCTGGATGACTTTCGTGCCAGATATTTTCCCGATGCTTCGGTGGTCGCCCGGACAGTCGGCGGTGTACAATGTTCCGGTGGAGCGGAAAAAATTTTTGCGGACGGACTCATGGTTTGCGGTGATGCCGCACATATGGCCAACCCGATAACGGGTGGTGGAATAATTAACGGATTGATCGCCGGAAAAATCGCCGGTGAAATCGCCGCAGATGCTTTAAAAACGCAGCATGGTGCAATCGAGGGTAATTTGAAACAATTCCCAAAACGATGCAACGACCGTTTTGGGAAAATGAACCGTCGTTTTTATCGCATTAAAGAGGGAATATTTAATATACCGGATTATCGTTTCAATGAAATAGCCCATGAGATGATTAAACTTCCCATCGAGAAACGTACACCGGTTCGTGTGCTGAGATCGGCGGTTTTCAACAACCCGGAACTGCTGCTTCTGCTGGCAAAAGTTGTTTTGTAACACGTTTTCCATGAGTTTGAACGAGGTGAAAAACCATGAATAATTATGATACACAACAGGTTTGCCTCAACGGGCACCAGATAACCGATGAATATTACCGCTGTCCCCAGAACAGAAAAGATACATGTGATACATGCGGAGCAAAAACCATTCATGCATGCCCGAAGTGTAACGAGGAAATTAAAGGCTCATACTACGTGAATCCGTTTTCAAATCCGGATATTAAAAAAAGGATTTTAGCCAATCCTAATTTTGTTCCCAGTTTCGGCCAGAAAAGAAAAGTCCCGGTACCTGCCCGATGCCCCAAATGCGATACGCCGTTTCCCTGGGCGGAAAAAGAAGAAAAGAAGCTTAAAAATCAATCAGAATAAAAATATTATCCGGTTATGCAGTTAGCTCAGCAAAGGTACAAGTTTTTGTATATAAACACCGGTAAAGAAGCTTGTCAAAGATATAA
>JAFGMP010000401.1 GCA_016927495.1 Candidatus Latescibacterota bacterium
ATGGTATATCTTCTTGTGGCGTATATGTTCATCGCATATGGTAGAAGAATATACCTGCCGGAGGTGAAACTCCTGAAGCCTTGCCCGAAATGCGGCCGTGAGATAAGGCTGACCAACCGGACATGCCCGTACTGCAAGAGCGATTTGCATGTGACAACCCGATTTCCTGGTGTAGGAGAGGGTTAAAGGATAAATTGAAATTTAAGCGGCATACATATGTTTTAATGATAGATTTACACATCAATTCAGTTTGCTTCGCCAGAGGGGTGTAATCATGAAAAAAATAGTGAATGTTAATAGGCGTTCCGCAATAAAGACCATAGGAGCGTTCGGAATTACCAGCACGTTAGTTTCCGCAAAAGCGTTCGGACAAACCAAAAAAGCCGACGGGTTTGCTCTTGTTGGCGCCAGTACTCCGTTCGAAGTTGTCAAAACTGCTCTCGAAAAAAATATTGTGGCCGGACTTGGCCTCACCCTTGATTATGCGGCCAATCCCGAGCAGATGACAACGCTTGACGGATACAGACTGCTGATTACGTTTCATTACGGGCCATTCACAGTAGAGCAGGAGAAAATGGTTCAGACATTTGTGAGAAATGGCGGCGATGCACTGTTTCTGCATAACAGCACCGATATCGCACGGAGAGGAACAGGAATCTTACGCGATGTCATGGGCGGTTATTGGTTACGGCATACTGACATACGGCCATACAGGGTGAAAATAACAAACAGGGATCATCCCATTACACAAGGCGTACAGGATTTTGTGGTTACCGGCGAGCATCACTATAATCAGTATGATAAGGATCCCCGTTACGTCTTCATGAACAATGAGTCGATAGACGGCTGGTCGTACAATAATATTGAAGGGGATAAGCATTATGATTCGCAGGTCGGAGATTTAGGATTCGGTCCCTCATGTTTTTCCGGCTGGGCATACGATTATGGAAAAGGCAGAGTCTGCTTTATGGCTCCCGGCCATACACTTGAAATACTTATGAATCCTGAGTTTGTCAAGCTGCAACAGAA
Source organism: Candidatus Latescibacterota bacterium (assembly GCA_016927495.1). Classification (GTDB taxonomy): domain Bacteria; phylum Latescibacterota; class Latescibacteria; order Latescibacterales; family Latescibacteraceae; genus JAFGMP01. The sequence goes on from JAFGMP010000401.1 coordinate 1,030, forward strand.
CGCTGTTCGGTGGTGTCTGAAACAAATCTGAAATATTATGTACTTATTAGTTTAATCGTATATTATAAATAATTAAATAAACTTACAATGAAAAAAACATTTTTAAAATGTAATAATCGTGGTTGTGCAGGTAATAAAAGTCTACATAAAAGAACTCGCGAAGTTGACGCTATTTATTTCTGATTAAAAGTAATTAATGGAAACGGTTCGTAAAAAAAGTACAAATGGTTTCTGCAAGTGAAAAGTCGGACTATATTGTAAATTTAATCGTTTCCCCAAAGTTCAACTCTACGATTCAAAAACAATAAAAATACAATAGAGGAGAAAAAATATGCGGTTGTTTCATTGTATTCTGGTTTTTGTTTTACTGCTATTCTGCTCAACCGTCGCTGCGGCGGACAACAATTTCGCATTGGTTCCCGTCGGGGGAGAAGCGTATGAGATGATTGTCCAGAGTTACAGCTACGACAAGGAGATACCGCTGAACGCCAAAGTTGTGGAAACAACAAACATGGATAACTGCAAACGGGAGAAAATCGTTTTCGACGGTGTCAGGGACGGCCGTGTTCCGGGTTATCTCGCCATCCCGAAAACGGGGAAACCACCCTATCCCTGTATTATCCTTCTCCACGGTCACACCGGAAATAAAGACGAATGGTGGCAGGATGACAGCTTTTACGGCGGTGGCCTCGTCACAAAAGCCTTTTTGCCTGAGGGGTATGCTGTACTCGCGCTCGATGCCCAATATCACGGGGAAAGAAAAGCAAACAATGAGTTCGAATCGCCGAACATGCTGCACAAGAGGGGCTGGTATGCACGCTCGATAGAGATGATCATTCAGTCGGTGACCGAATACCGAAGGGCAGTGGATTACCTTGAAACGAGGCCTGAAATAGATTCATCCCGGATCGGCGTCCACGGCTACAGCATGGGTGGTATGATGGCTTACCTTTTGACCGCTGTCGAGCCGCGTGTTAAAGTCACCGTTTCCTGTGTAACATGGAACTGGAACATCGATAACCCGAAATATAATTTAATAGCGCCTCAGAATTTTGCACAAGGTGTGGGTAACAGACCATTCCTCATGATGATGGGGCGAAAGGATCCGATTTTGCCCTTCGAAGCGGCGGAGAGACTCTACAAGCTTATAGAAAAGCCGAATACACGGTTCCTATCTTACGACAGCGGACACCGTTTGCCGGATGAATACATCACAGAATCCCTTTTATGGTTCAAGTCGCATTTGTAAAGACAGGGAGCTTTTGAGGTTCCAATAATTATCACTCATGAATTAAATATTGACGATTCCGGTTGAAAATGAGGAGGACAAAAGTATTCCATGAATGTCGTGAAATTTGTTATTGCTGCCATCAGTGTTGTGATGTTGCCTTACGCCGGTATAGGTGCCGAACTACCGGTGCCTTTCGGGTATCTTGCAACACTGAATATCGATCATCAGTTGAAACAACATGGTTTTACGGAGAACATTAGCATTTATTTCGATGCGAGCATAACAAACGTCATTGACACGCTGCTCACCGGGGACTTCGATAATGGAGGTTTCGGTGTGAATCGCCGTTTGCTGACGACGAAGATTTTACGTGATTCTGATGTAACTTATACGATTGATTTCTCACCGGGAATGAGCGCCGATCCATGTTTCATAATTTTCCGGAATGATGGTTACACACTTAAACGACTCACAAATGGTATTATCGGCGGGACACAATTGATCGTACCAGGCGACGGTTTTCTCTATATCTCCGGCCATACAAACAATACCTTCAACCAGCGGCGAAAATATCGTATCGATGGCGATACTATTTTCGAGGTTAAACAGCCATGTTACTATGTCGGATTGGAATCGGTAACGAATCGTGAAATAAAGCTCTGGAACGATCCCGATGCAGAAGATGAGTACAACCTTGTCGCCACACTGCCGAAAGGATCACAGGTGATTGTCCTTCTGAAACAAATCGAACAGTATCCCAATTATACTTATCTGGTCAGAACGCCGTTCGGACTGACCGGTTGGGTACGGTTCAAAACCGAAGAGCTTTTTATGTGGACCGATCCGAATCCGATAGAAGGATTGTTTTATCGGGGAGATTAACAGGGCTGTTATCAATCTTTAAGGTAGAATGAACTCAAATCCGGTTAAAGAGCGGCCTTTCTCCTTCCAGTCATTCGGTTGTGCGGGAAACGGAGTCACTTTCATGACGAATTCAAATCTGTCTCCCGGATTAAAGTCATTGACAGTAATATCAGGACGAAAGTACAGCTTATTATCATGTTCCCTGTCCCAGATAGAGTTCTTGAATGTTCCGGCGCCCTTATAGACTTCGGGATATTCATATACAACACCCTTACCGGGTTCCTCGCCGTAGAAAATGATAGCTTTGATATCCTGTTGCAGACTGAAACTGTTGTCCTGTTTTCCGGCTTTACCCTCCAGTTCTTTTCCTCCTTCGAGAAGAGCAAGCCACTGATTCAGAACATTTGCGTTACAATGCATGAAAGCATATACGAAATAAAACCTCTCTTTAAAATCATCCAGGACAAGGTAGGAGTGTTTTTCGATTATGTAATCGCCTGTTTTTGGGAAGGTGATTTCGGCAGTGTGGCCAAGAGAGCCCATAATCGACTCTTTACGGAGCTTGATCTCGTTACCGGAAAACGTCATTCCCGCATGAAATTCTTGAGGTATATTGTCAATAACGACGGTAAAACTTGATACGTCTTCCTTACCGTGTCCGGTACCGTGCCAGCGGTCGGTCGTGTTTAATTCTTTTTTGGGTTCAGCGCTGACAACAGTGCCATTCGCGCCGTGTTCACCTACGATCTCCTTGCCCATATATTTAATATTGCGGATCGTCCAGGCTTGGCTTTTCGAAAAATCAACAAGGAGATTCCTGCTCTCGACTACGAGGGAATCCACACCGACAATGTGTACTGACCATACCTCATTGGAATCTGAGGATTTGCCACAGCCACTTTCAAAACTCACCCAAAACAACAGCAAAAACCACATGTATGCAATATGTCTCCATATGCGCGTTTTTTTCATGCACTTTAACTCTTTTTTTTAAAAAATCTTATACTGACAGCAAAATTTCCGTTATTCCTGGCACTCCGACTCCGGAATATGGAGGTGAATGAATCCCGAATGCCGTACTTCGATTCCGTACCAGGACTTACTGTTATCGGGTTTGAAGCCACCGTTCACATAAAAGAGCAATGATTCCCCTTTTTCATCGAGTTCAATTCCAAACGGTCTTACCGGAGCATAACCGTATTTTTTCTGATAGTAAGGGTAAATGAAAGCCAGAACTTTCTTCTTTTTCGTAAGGGTGTCATACTGCACTACAGGTGTGCCATAGGCAACGGTCATTGTTGCGCCCGGCAGGTAATACAGGTAACGTCCTCCGGGACTGAGGCATACATTTGGGGTATAGTATCCTTTTTCTCCCCAGTTTATATCGACATATTCCGTTCTGTCTTCCTCAGGGTAAAATTTGAAAATTGATCCATTAAAATCAAAACACCAGAACGAACCATCTTTGCTTTTACGTTTCGTATGTGCTCGAATCGATGTTTGTTTGTCGGTGACGGGATTTTTCGGGACAACTGCATTCATGCGTATGAATTGGTTGTTACGGCGGATGTATTTTACGAATCTGTGTGTTTCGCCCTGAGGGAACATATGGCTTTTAACCGGTGTGTCGGTTGTGTAAAATATCCCTGTTTCACGGTCGAGCAGTACACAGCGGGTATACCAGTGAATGCCGTCGGGTGGGTGCCCGCCATACAACATCTTACGATCATTTGTATCGTACACTATTACTTTGCCGCCGTCCCCGATCCCGAATAGCAGATTACGCTCCCAGTCGTATGCCTGGTATGGCCAGCTTTCCCCTTCAAGCGGTATGCCGAGGTTTTCAGTTTCACCTGTAAAAATATTGTGATGTATAAGCCAGCTTCCCCTGTAAACGGTTTCCCATTCGCGGGCTGTAGGTTTCGGGGCGAAATAAGTAAGAGACCATAAATCACCTCCGGGGCCGATATCCAAATCGCCATGAATTTTACCATCTCCAAACTCGTCCGAATTCCACTTGATAAGATTTTTAAGACTGACTATGAGTTTTTGACTTTTTGTTTTTGGATCATAACGAACGATATAACTCTCCGCTCCATATGACAGGTGGTTCGATATTGAAAAGTAAAAACAGCCATCAGGGCCCTTTGTCACATCACCCCATCCACCCCATGATCCACCAGTTTTCGAAGCAAGGCCGTATGGCAGATATTCCGGTTCGACATTCTGCACTATGGCGAAATCGATTACAGGCGGTGTTTGAGCCATTTCGAAATCAATGACATCATTATATTCCGCAGGTATTTTTAGCATATCGGGTGAGGAGTCGGTTAATACATCCTGAGAATGTCGAATATTTAACTTATCGAATTGTTCTTCCCATTCTCTTTGCTCTTCAACAATTTTTTTCTGAGCTGCAACATAGGGTGAAAGAACTATCAACCATGTGAACAGACCCAGAAAAAGAAAGTAATTACCATACACCAGTTAACTCCCGTTGAAATTTTTTTGGTTTATACCTCATAGATTGTTTACTCAAATATACTACTTTGTTATGAATGTATAAAATTGAATATCCCAATTTTTTAGTTGTATTGATAATTTATAGAAAGTTAAAGACTTTTACTGCTTTATCAATAAATATTTAACAGACATTCAGAATTCGTTCTGAATTCGCTCACTCATCCAGTTCGTTTTTCTTTTCCCACCGGCGGTTCAGGTAGTAGTAAAATAGAAAAACTGAGAAAAGCACCGGGATCATAACGACGAGACTCAGTATAAATTCTGATAGGTCATGCATGGAAGTAATTCGACCCCGAAAATATAATGTCGCAAATTGTGCAACTATAACAGTTGGAATGATGACTTTAAATTGCCGGCTGATCTTGCCGGACATCATGCCGGACGAGTATGCGGTAATTCCGACGTATAACACGCTGGCAAACCAAATCAGTAAAATGTCCCAATAATTACCCGGTGTTTGTTTCAGATAGAATTGCCTATAGAGCAAATCAATGAGCAACAAACTGCTCATTATGAAAAAGCCACCTGCTGCGGTACGGTTTCTCACGGATTTAATTCGTTCATCGATTATCATCGCTATTCTCCCAGAACAAATCATCAAGAGTTTTGTTAAGTGCAAGTGCGATTGCAATGCATAGGTTAAGAGTCGGATTGTACTTTCCTTTTTCAATTAAACCGATTGTCTGACGTGTTACTCCAACCTTTTCAGCAAGTTCGGCCTGAGTGAGATTATTTTCGACACGCGCAATCTTGAATTTTTTTCTTAATGTTGAGATCAGAATTACCTCCTTTAAGAATATGCAATATATATATTGCATATTGTACAATATATTATACATTCTGTCAAGTGATTTTTTACAAAAATATGAACACTTTCTTGATTGGTGCGTGTAATTACCATAAATATGGTAGGATTATGGGTAATTAGATTATTGGTTCATTCTTTCTGTCTATTTAAGAAGTTGTGGGATTATATAATGAGATTTTTCAGATGCCAGGTTTATATTATAATTTTAGTTGTTAAGGATAATTGAAGACCCGAAACAGTATCTAAAATATAATGGGATATTAGGAGGATTGATACAATGTCAAAAAGATATCTTATCGAAGTTCCACATGATGATCATAAGGTTGAATGCATTCGTGTTGTTAAGATATTTCTCAATTCCGGTTCTCATTTTTTGAGGAATGCGGAATGGGGATGTAGGGACGGTGATCATAAAGCTTGGATGATACTTGATTTGGAGAATAAGGATGAAGCTCGGCAGATTCTGCCTCCTGCTTTTCGTTCTCAGGCAAAAATTGTTGAAATCAGTAAGTTTACGCTGGAAGAGATGGATGAAATTCTTCTTGGCCACGATATTTAACGGTAAAGAAAAGGAGCAAATATAAAGAAATTTTGACACAGTGTTAATAATCTCATAATATCATATCGTATGGCTATTATTATATTTTAACTTGAAACAAGTTTGATTGAACTTTCAAATGATAAATGTCATATTATGTTGATTGTTTAGCCTGGCGGGTATTAATATGTCTGATTCCGGTTTTGTTAAAAAGTAACGTTTTTATTTCAGGCGCAAAAAGATGAAATACGACAAAGTAATTGATTGGCTTCTTGAGGGCGACATCTCTATTCAATATCAGGTCCACCGTGATATGCTACATTACGATAATCCCCGACTGAGAGACCGTATTGCCACTGAAGGCTGGGGAGCACTATTCCTGAGCAAAAAGCATGAAGGTGATTTCTGGGGTAAGAGATTTTATGAGCCTAAGTGGATATCGACACATTACACGGTCCTTGATCTGAAAAATCTGTGCATCTCTCCCGAATGTCCGGATATAAAGAGCGCAGTGGCGAAAGTATTAACAAACCTGAAAAGCCCTGACGGCGGTATTTTCCCGATAGGAAGTGCCAAAAAAAGTGATGTCTGTGTAAACGGCATGTTCCTGAATTATGCCTCTTATTTCAGGATGAATGAGAATGAACTGAAATCGATCATCGATTTTCTTCTTTCGGAGCGTATGGCTGACGGCGGTTTTAATTGTAATTCAAATGGAAAAGGCGCGGTGCACAGCTCGGTACATACAACACTCTCGGTTATTGAAGGTTTTCTGGAATATGCACAAAACAGCTACACATACAGGCTGAAAGAAATACAGAACGCCGAGTGTGAATCACGTGAGTTTTTGCTGCAGCACCGGTTATTTAAATCGGACCATACCGGGGAAATAATCAACAGGAAATTCCTGATGCTGTCTTATCCCTCACGATGGCGGTATGACATTTTACGTGCACTGGACTACTTTCGCTGTGCCGGAGTTTCATACGACACCAGAATGGATGATGCGATTCAGGTATTGTTGAAAAAACGTAGCGCCGACAACAGGTGGCCTCTTCAGGCGAAACATCACGGACAGACACATTTCGAAATGGAAGAGCAGGGCATACCCAGCCGCTGGAATACGTTGAGAGTGTTAAGGGTGCTGCGGTATTATGGTATAAATTCATAAGCATATTTTTACCCATGACTGAGGATGGGCAGACACGCGGATCTGCCCTACAATTTGTTACAAATTAAATTGCTCTACCATTTGACTGATTACTTTTCTTTGTACGCCGCGAAGTAAAGTAACAAAAGAAAGCGCACCCTCGTGAAAAGCCTCTTTCCTTGTTCACGGCACTTTTTCAGGACCGCAGAACTCTCCTCCTCCGCCAAGGCTACGGAGGCTCAGACATGCTGCGCTTCTTTTTCCGGAAAAGACTTACTCATTCAGGGCTTTTCAATAGGGTTAAAATAAAAACGTACCGCTTCATTACATTTTAAAAACGGAAAAATGTGAAATTCATGATTCACGCAACCGAAAACCTTGCTATCGTAAAAATACGAAAAATAACAGACCCCTATTGAGAGGTACAGTCAAATGAAAGATACCATCAAAAGATTTTTCAAAGCTGTTGTGGCCACCTCGGCACCGTATTCGGTTGGACTCATACGACTGATGGTAGGAGCTGTATTTCTCTCCGAAGGTATTCAGAAATTTTTGTACCCTGATAGTCTTGGCGTCGGCCGGTTTATTACTATCGGTATACCGTTTCCCGAAATTCTGGCGCCGTTTGTGGGTGTTTTTGAAATAACCTGTGGATTTCTTATGATACCGGGAATAGTGACGCGGCTTGTTTCTGTTCCGCTTATTATCATTATGATCGTGGCGATATTTACTACCAAAATTCCTATACTCATCAATAACGGTTTCTGGGAAATGGCACATGCAGCCCGAACCGATTTTTCAATGTTGCTCGGATCGTTATATATACTGATTGTCGGGGCGGGAGGATTATCGGTTGATAAGGTGATTTCGTGTAAGATAAAATGATAACAGGATTTACAATTTGACGGAATTGTCAATTAGATTACATAGATTTTATTTTATATGAAAGAAATTTTTTGATATTTAACAAAATAAATCTATATTTGGAAAAGATACAAATTTGGGTATACAAGAGATGAAATTGAATTGAAAAATTCAATAAGTATGAATAAATGACAAACAAATATTATTAAGTAGTTCACTACAAACTAAATTGTTTATATGAGCTTTGAATTAGCTTCTAAACCCATGAACACAAACAAAACAAACTGTTCAACTCACACATTTTTCAAAATTGTTCTTTTTTTATTATTAATTGATTTATTAGCAATACCACCCAATGCAATCTGCACCGAATTATACACTTTATCCTCATGGGACAATTACTCTTCATTGGAGACAGGCAGCAACCGCGGAAAAACCGATAAAACACTGACCCAAGGTTATACCTACATAAACCTTGGCAATCCGTCTTTGTACAGCGTAATAATCGATCATATGGAAATAAGCCTTGGTGCTGATGTAGCTGCTCAGGATGTCAAATTCGGTGTGTTTTATCCTGTTTCTTCGGTTAAATACCGATGCCGTCATATGGTGACTCTCACCCTGAGTGGTAAGAAAGGCAATGTGTTAGTTTTCGAAGCTCCTGACGATTTTGACGCTTTTACCGGACAGCCGGGAGATGTGGTCGGTACATACACTCAAAACGGTTATACAAGTTGTGTCGGCAGGAGCGCCGATGACTCAGGAGGCGGGTTTCGCTGGTATCACGGCGATGCGACTGATGGAGGTGAATATGATTTTTCGGGAGTTGATGTTTCCGAGGATATCAGTGTTATGATGAAAGGTTACACAAAATCAAATATCTGGAAAGCATCGTTGTCGTACCAACCGGACAAAGTCTGGTTCGATGCTGTGCCGGGCACCTATCATTCTTCGATGGACTATCTTGATACTCCCCGTGATTGGTACTGGTCATCAGATGCACTTTATATCTTTTCTGAAAAAAATCCGGGTGAGCTATATTCTTCAGTTATCGCAGAAACGGTAAACAGCATATGCCCGGTTTTGACCTACGGTGACACGCCGATAGATACCGATACAGGTAATTTATTACGGTGGGTAATGAAGGAAAATAACCGATATGTGATGTATACCGAGAATTACAGCGATGAGGTATGGCACATTAAAAAGAAATACTCCGGCGATGGTATTACATGGGGGCCGGTCGGAGATGCCTTGTTGAATCCGGGGGGAACCGGTGCGTTCGATGAAAACGGCCAGGCTGATCCCACCGTCATCAAAGATGCGGAAAATGATTATAAGATGTGGTATGATGCTTTAAGCGGAATCAATGTATGGACCATCGGATATGCCACATCAACCGATAGCGACTTATGGACTCATCAGGGAAAAGTGCTTGGCCTGAGTGAAAACGGCTGGGACAGCAGAGGTATCCATCATCCGGTCGTAATAAAGTATGAGGGTACCTACTATATGTATTATTCAGGTTGGGACAGTTCTCCCGGCTGGAGTCTTGGATTGGCGGTGTCGCACGATGGATCGCTCTGGGAGAAATACGAAGAAAATCCGGTTCTGTATTCCGGGGATGAGGGCGCTTTTGATGATAATAAAATACGGCCCTCAAAACCATTCATGATAGAGGATACATGGTATATGCTTTACTGGGCCGATGACGGTTCCGGTTTCGATAATCTCCCGAAAGATTATGTTGGACTGGCTGTTTCAACCGATCTGTATAACTGGACGAAAAAAGGTCAGGTTTATCCACAAAACAGTGTTTTTGGCAATGTTTCATTTCAGGCCAATTGTTCGATAATCGAGGGGAACCGTATCAGATTATGGTATTCGGGTTTAACATCAGGTTACCAAACATATTACGGGGAAATTGATTCTAACGATTATACCGAAGTTTTACATGAAAGCTCATATACCAAACAAGTTAAACTCTCTCAGAATTATCCGAATCCGTTCAATCCTTCAACATCCATAAAATTTTTCATACCTGATGATGAATCAAAACATGTCTACCTGAAAGTCTATGATGTACGGGGCGCTCTGGTAAAAACTCTGGTCGACAGGATTGCGGAACCGGGCGTCCATTCGATTATTTGGGACGGTACCGATACTAATGACATAAAAGTCTCGAGCGGTATCTATATTTATCGGCTACAGGAAGGCAAATTCACGAAGTCTGAAAAAATGATGCTGATCAGATAGATGTAATCACTTTTTTCTTAGTCGATTTCCAACCTATTCATTTTTTACCTGATATTACCGATAATTGAGTATTTCCTGCAAGAAAAGGTCATTTTTGTCATAGACTCAGTATTTTATGACGAAATATTGATCAATATGCATAATATTAATTAAAGTATTGATCAAAATGACCGATATTAAGAAAAAATAGCCCTGATATACTGTTGGATTTTTCAATAAAACGGATTAGCGATGACCAACAGTATGTTTGGGCTTTTTTTATACTTGTATTGTGGGGACAGACCTGTAAGCTGTTATGATTGTGAATAATATTAACCCGGAAAATTACAGTATTTTATCTATTATTTTTTATGTTTTGAAAAATATTATGGTTATTTTATAAATCCTGGTGAAAAAAATATAAAAGAAGATCCACCATTCAATTTCCCCTTTGTTAAGGGGGGAAAATTAACAACGCCTGATTCTGCTGCCGGGCTGATGGGATGGGGAAATCCCCTTTTCGTCCTTCGTAGCAGTAACTACAATAATTGACAGCATCACTTGAAAGGAAATTTCAATGTTACATATGAATACATATCTTCCGGTGGGAATACTCTTGATTTTACTGGTCTTAGGATGTATGAGAACATCAAAATCGGGACAAGTTATCAAACCCCCGGTGGCGCACATTATACCCCATGAACTGGAGAAGCACGGGGATGTTCGCATCGATAATTATTACTGGTTGAGGGAGCGCGAGAATCCTGATGTAATCGAATATCTCGAGGCGGAAAACAAATATACCGATTCTTTGATGGCACATACGGAACATTTTCAGGATATACTATTTGAAGAAATAAAAGCCAGGATTAAACAAACCGATATGTCCGTACCATACAAACAGGACGATTATTACTACTACACAAGGTTCGAAGAGGGCAAAGAATATCCGTTGTATTGCAGAAAAAAGGGATCGCCGGACGGCGCAGAAGAAATTTTGCTCGATGTCAACAGGATGGCGGAAGGTTTTGATTTTTTTTCAGTCGGGCAGCGTGAAGTGAGTTTTAACCAGGATTTATTGGCATATACGGTGGATACCTCCGGCCGTAGAATATACACGCTGTATGTCAAAAATCTCACCACCGGTGAAGTGCTTGAAGATGCTGTTCCCGATGTGACAAGCAATTTGGCCTGGGCAAATGATAACAAGACATTGTTCTACACGAGACAGGATCCGGAAACGCTCAGATGGGACAGGATTTACCGTCATGAATTGGGATCTGGTTCGTCGCAGGACCGGCTTGTGTATGAAGAAGCCGATTCAACATTTAGTTGTTATGTTTTCAAAACAAAGTCAAAAAAATTTCTTATGATCGGATCTGACCAGACACTGAGTTCGGAATATCGTTATCTTGACGCACATAATCCGAACGGTGAATTTTCTGTATTCTGGCCCCGTGAAGCGGAACATGAATACTCAGTCGATCATTTTGGTGATTCTTTCTACATCAGGACAAATGTTAACGCGAAGAATTTCAAGCTGATGAAGACGCCGGTTACCGATACGAATAAAGCAAAATGGGAGGATATTATACCTCACAGGGACGATATATTTCTGGAAGGATTTGAAATTTTTAAGGATTTTCTTGTTCTGGAAGAACGAAAGGAAGGATTGGCACAACTTCGGGTAAAATCATGGAAAGATAATAGAGATTTTTATATTGATTTCGGGGAACCGGCGTATTTCGCATCTATCGGTACAAACTATGACTTTGATACTCCGGTCCTACGGTATGTCTATACATCCCTAACGACGCCCGAATCGATATTTGATTACAATATGGAATCACATGAAAAAGTTCTATTGAAACAGGAGGAGGTTCTCGGTGATTTCAACACCGATAATTATCTTACGGAACGTTTGTGGGCAACGGCGCATGACAATACCCAAATTCCTGTTTCTTTGGTTTACCGAAAAGAGCTAAAAAGGAATGACGGTAATCCCCTGTTGCTTCATAGCTATGGGTCTTATGGTAACAGCATGAATGTTTATTTTGATTCGGAACGTTTGAGTTTGCTCGATCGGGGATTTGTGTATGCAATAGCGCATATACGGGGAGGGCAGGAATTAGGACGGGAATGGTATGAAAACGGCAAGCTACTGAACAAGAAAAACACTTTTACCGATTTTATCGCCTGTGCCGAATATCTGATTCGGGGAAAGTATACAATCCCGGAAAAACTTTTTGCCGAGGGGGGCAGCGCAGGAGGTCTCCTTATGGGCGCTGTGATGAACATGAGGCCAGATTTGTTTTGTGGAATTATAGCGGATGTACCCTGGGTGGATGTGGTTACCACAATGCTCGATGAAACGGTTCCCCTTACAACCGGCGAATATGATGAATGGGGAAATCCGAATGACAAAGAATACTACGATTACATGCTGTCGTATTCACCCTATGATAATGTGGAAGCAAAAAAGTACCCGAACCTGTTGGTGTTAACGAGTCTTAACGATTCACAGGTGCAGTACTGGGAACCGGCAAAATGGGTGGCAAAGCTGCGGGCTCTGAAAACAGATGATAATCGACTATTGCTTCGGACACAAATGGAAGCAGGTCATGGGGGTGTATCGGGCCGGTATAAACAATATAAAGAAACAGCATTTGAATATGCTTTTTTGTTTGATTGCCTGGGTATAACGAAATAGTCCGGAATTTTATATGATTAATTTTTGGTAGAAAGTTTTTACGGGAGGAGAATTTGTTCGGAACAGTTCTCACTATTGCCATCACAATAATGCATATATATGTTTTCTGGCGTGCAGGTTCGGTCCCGTTTCTGAAACGACTGGTGTCGCGAAAATCAATCTACTTGTCGGGTTTGGCGCTTTGGTCGGTTTTTTACCTCAGTCGTGAGTTCGGTCACGGCGGAATCGATAATATCACCGGAATTCTGGAATTATTCGGCATGAACTGGATGGCTGTGCTGTTCCTTACTTCAGTCACTCTTCTTATTGTGGACTTAATCACTATCTTCGGACTTCTGCTGCCCGGGAAAGCGCCCTCACTGCGTGGTATTGCACTCGCGGTCGGAGGTTTAATTTCGATCATTGCAATTATACAGGGTATTCGGCCGCCGGTAATTGATAATTATGAAGTGTACATGTCCGGTCTTCCCGATAAGATGGATGGCATGGTAATTATTGCCATGTCCGACCTGCACCTGGGCTCCATAATTGGTGAACGATGGTTGGCGGCACGGGTGGATCAGGTTGAAAAGCAGCAACCCGATATGATTTTTCTGCTTGGGGACATAATTGAAGGTCATGGTAAATCAGATGATGAATTGCTGCCTGTATTGCGCCGCCTTTCGGCGCCTATGGGTATATGGGCAGTCCTTGGAAACCACGAGTTTCATGGTCGCGACGATTCAGGTACTTTGCTATTCATGGCAGCGGGCATACAGGTATTGCGAAACTCATGGACCGAAGTAATGCCCGGTTTTATTCTAGCCGGTGTGGACAATCTTTCCGGCAGATTGCGTTCCTCTCAGGGTGGAGACCCTATATCTAAAGCTCTCAATGGCCGACCTCCGGGTGCAACCGTTTTCCTTTCCCATAAACCACTGTATGCCGACAGAGTTGCGAATGCCGGTGTTGGTCTCATGCTTTGCGGTCATACTCACGGAGGGCAAATCTGGCCTTTCGGTTACCTTGTCAGACGTGACTATCCGCTTCTTGCGGGAAAGTATGAAGTTAACGGTATGACAGTCATTGTTTGCCGTGGCACCGGAACCTGGGGGCCGCGTATGCGACTATGGCATCCCGGTGAAATCCTCCGTATTACACTGCATGTAAAATAAAATGGTAGATAAATTTAACGACTAACGACCTAACAGAAAGGATATACGAATATGGAAACACGTCGATCATTTATGGGGAAAGCTGCATTAACAGGAATCGGTGGTATTGTAGCGGCAAAGACCGCGCCTGCATTTGCTCAAAATATGGGTAAAATCAAAATCAGTCAACTCGGACTCGGTTCACATAGCTTCCTGGGAAGTTTCAACAATCCGCCCGAGGAGATGAAAGGCAAGGTGAAATGCAGGCCATACGCTGTCTGGGATGATGCTCCCGGAGTGGCCGAAAAACTGAAACAGTCCCAGGGATTCGAAAAAGTAATAAACGATCCGGTTAAACTTGTGAAAGAATCGGACGCTGTACATGTGGAGTATGCCGATTACCGCCGTGCGCTTGAACTGGCCCGGCCTGCGCTCGAGATGGGGAAACCGGTATTCATCAATCGCCCGTTTACATCGACTATCACCGATGCAGAGGAGGTTGTCCGACTTGCCAAAGCCTATGACGCGCCTCTCATGAGCGCTTCCTCGCTGGAATTTCAGCCTGAGGTTGCCGAGATGCAGAAGTTTGCACAGGAAAAAGGGCCGATCCGGACCTATGAGGCGTATTGCCCGGAACAGCATTTCACCTGGATGTTTCCCCATGTGATCAATTACGCCCATGCTGCATTTGGCGGCGGTATCGAGTCGGCATTTTTCACCGGCACCTACAACATGGATCTGGGTAAATGGATCGATGAACACTTACCTTTCGGCACATCGCTGTGCATTCTGACCTGGGAATCCCGTGACGGCAATCCTCCTATGATCGGCATGAACCACATCGGTAATTATCCGGGCACCTTCCATATCAACGTCTATGCGGTGGGTGAAAACAAAACATTCACAGCCGGGTCGAAGCTTTTTGAATACATGTTCCATACCCTGCACGACTTTTATGCCGAACGCAAAATTCCACGGCCTTATGAAGCGATACTTGAACAGCACCGTGCGCTTGCGGCAACCAATGTGTCACGGCTGACAGGAAGAATTGTGAGGCTTGATTCACTGGGCGGTAGCGATGTCGTACCATATACCGAGGATATACGCTGGTGGGTGGTACGGAATTTTATGAAACCGAAAAAGTGAGCAATTTTATTTACAGTGTAAGGAGTAAAAAATGAGAAAAATTATCATTTTTGTTGTTCTTACATTTATGGCGTCAATTAATGCCGATGATCAGGTAATCGCCCAGACTGCCGGTGCATGGGACGGTCTCGATGCTGCCCGTGAACATATCGAAACCAACAGGAAAGGCGATCTGACTGTCATCGTCTGTGACCGGAAAGGCAATCCTGTACCGAATGCAAAAGTGGTTGTGACTATGAACCGACATGCGTTTCCGTTCGGTTCATGCATCAATGTGGTTTACGCTTTTAATGAAGATGGTCCTAAACCCGAAGCGGAACAGTATCTTAAAGTTTTTGTCGAAAATTTCAATGCCGCAGTAGTTGAAAACAGCATGAAGTGGACCGGATTTTCCGATGCCGACGGCAACGCTAATACAACACGCCGTGCACAGGTCAGGCAGTGTATGGACTGGCTCGATGACCATGACATTGAACTGAGGGGACACAATGTTCTCTGGCCGAACTG
Organism: Candidatus Latescibacterota bacterium; assembly: GCA_016927495.1. Classification (GTDB taxonomy): domain Bacteria; phylum Latescibacterota; class Latescibacteria; order Latescibacterales; family Latescibacteraceae; genus JAFGMP01. The sequence goes on from JAFGMP010000401.1 coordinate 16,739, forward strand.
GCAGTTTGCGCCGAAATACCTGAAAGATCTGTCACCGGACCGTCTCCGTGATACAATATACCACCGCATAGATGAAGCTATCCTTTTTTGCCGCGGCAGGCTGACCGACTGGGATCTTGTGAATGAACCCGCGCATCACCGTGCGTTTATGGATATTCTCGGCGAGGAGGAGGTAGTTTACTGGTACCGCCGTGCGCATGAACTTGATCCCGGAACGCCGATGTATGTTAACCAGTATGATGTACTGAACGGCGACTACCATAGTGAATACAAGCGCTGGATCGAACTGCTGATCGATGGCGACTCGCCTCTCGGCGGTATCGGCATTCAGGGGCATGTGAAAACCGATCAGTTTATCGGAGAGGAGAATCTTGAAAAGGTATGGAACATTCTGAACGAATATGCCGCATACGGCCTTCCGATAAAAATTACCGAGTTCGATTGCGAAGCGACCAACGGCGAGGATAGGCAGGCGGAATGCCTTGAAAATGCACTGACACTTTTTTTCAGCCATCCTTCTGTAGAAGGATTCATGCTCTGGGGTTTCTGGGATGGTCGTCATTGGCGCAATACCGAACGGTACGGATTAGACAAAGCAGGACTCTGGTGTGAAGACTGGTCGGAAAAACCGGCGGCACAGACATGGCGGCGATTAATTTTCAAAGAGTGGCGAACCAATGAGACGGTAATGACCAATATCGATGGACGGGCAACTGTACGGGGATTTCTGGGTGACTATAGGATTGTAGTTGACATACCGGGTGGCCATCGAAACGTACTATGTAAAATCACGAGAAGTGGGAATGAGATTAGCGTTACGATGCCGTGATGAATTAATATTTTTTTAAGGTATTTGACATTTTTATTCATATATATTTCAATCAATGGTTTTCGTTTGTTTACCACATACAATTATGCAATTGAAAGTTTTTAGTGTTGCTATTCAGGGGTAGTATTAGATATTATGCGCTATTTTTTGTGGATTTTAAAATGCAATATATTATTATTCAGTATAAAAAAATGTATTGCAATACATAAAACATTAAAAAATTTTGTATGGAATTATATAAAATGTGGAAAGCTATAATAATTGCATTTTTGTCATTTATTCTTATGATTTTTGAACTTTTTGATTGTTTAAAAAAGTCAAGTCCTGCTTTTTCTGTAAATTCCATCTCTATATATGACCCGAAGGGTCACCCTGCATAGATTAGGGGGAAAGCACACA
>JAFGMP010000402.1 GCA_016927495.1 Candidatus Latescibacterota bacterium
AACTCATGAACTTCCTTCAGCGGATCGATCACCGGTTCATTTTCTTCAGGAAAAATCTCGGTTATATTACCTGTGTAGGTATTTAATACAAAAAGTTCGATGTTTCCGTATGAATCGTCTTTGTTATATTGGACAAAACCATGAAATACTATCCATTCGTCATCAGGGGAACAGTCCGGATACATTCCCTGAACCAAATAGTTATTACTATCAACAAAACCGGTTAACTGTTCGGGAGTACCACCATCTACAGATATTTTATACAAAAAAGAATCATCTTCATCTTCTTCAGTGAATATTATGTGTGAATCATCCATAGTAAAACATGGTGGTCCCGGAGTTACATTAAGAGACCGTTCATTTCCTGTTTCGGTATCATATACCATCAGATCAGGCCGGGGACGCTCCAAATCGATTATGAAAGTATATGCAAAATATCTGCCGTCATTGCTCCAGCATCCCGAAGTTGCACTTTCCGCAATGGTGCGGATTTTCCCGGTTTCGAGATTGAGACTTTCAATCACAGGATAGTAATAACGTATTTGGATAATATTATCATCCCTGTCAACTTCGACTTCAGTACCCGCCTCTTCATTAATCGTGTTTCTCACAAAAGTCAATTCCGAACCATCGGGAGTAAAACAGAGCGGTTTCAATCCTGTCAGGGTTACCGGTTTCCCGTTCCAGTAGTGCATATCATAATTATCGTATAGCAGCACAGGTTTCCCGCCATTGACCGAAACCTTCCAGATTCCATAGGTTCCGTCGGTGAACACAATCCATTTGCTGTCGGGCGACCATACCGGATAATTTTTATCGTGAAAGATTGCCTCATACATCTTTGCATATTTTGGATATAAATGGCCGTTCCATTCCGGATCCAGATAGTATTCAGGAATGTCCACATTTATATGAGTGCCGTATATAGTTTGTGCCATCGCATCATGCTGATAAAAAAACGCGCTTAATACAATCAAAGAAAGACAAACAATAACTGTTTTCATGAAATGTTTCCTTCCGGAAGTATTGATAAAAACTTTATAGTGTGAGCATATATAAGATTAGACTCTTAAAGACGATAAAAAGCGAATAAATTTATCATAGTAAAATTATACCGTTCCGAGCTTACAAAATCAACCTTTGTATTTTTACCTGAAATATATTTGATGAAATTATATCGAATGGTTAAAGGGGAAAAAACAGGAGAGGATTGGTTTTATAAATATCCGGTTATGCCGTTAGTTAAGCAAGAGACATAGAGATGTATACAATTATATATTCACTTGAAACCCCCCTTTGTGTTTCCCCCCGGAAGGGGGAAATTTAATCAATACCACTTAAGCTAAAGGCATGTTTTTTTCTTGCCCCCACCGGGGGTAAGATGTCCGAAGGACAAAAAGGGGGCTATATACTGATAGTTTAAACACTTTTGCTGAGCTAAAGTTATAACCGGATATAAATATTATTTCATTATGGGGTATTTATATCAACTCAGTTGCCCAAACAGTATCGTTAATCGGAAAGAACAGTATAACTACTCAAATCATTGACCCAGAAATCAACGGGGGATATGGCATTACCGCTTATGGTTACCGCCATTTTCACTACACCGACATCAGGAGCCAGCCAGAATGTATAGGTTGAACTGTTGATGCTATCATCGGTTTTTCTTGTTTCGGTGATATCATAAACAATGCACCTGTCAAACTCACCTGCCGGAACGTTCACGCTCATATTCCTGTCGATGATCCTCCCGGTTCTTTTACCCATCGAACCGTCATCATACGATATCGTCCTGATCCACGACTGGTTTATGTCTATGTTGAAGTCAAACAAAAGAAGTTCGTCATAGGGCGGCATAAAACGGTAAACACGGTTACCTTCACAGCGTACATATATGATTACATTCTGTCCGCTTTGTTCATTGGTATATTTTTTTTCAATTTTTGTATAAACCTTGTTATTAATTTTCTCTGTTCCCACCACTCTTATAGTAATGTTAGGTGTAGTACCATACCCTTTCAACTCCCATTCGGAGCCTTTACTCAAAGGGTAATAATCCGGGTGCGATTGCGCGGATACTATTAAATAACAGTGAAGCATAAGAATTACATAAAGAAATACGGTGATGGGCGGTTTCATTTCCGTACCTCACTTTCAGCTAATAAAGCAACAACTCTCTTATTAAAAAAACCTCGGCCCAACCTCATTCAGCCCATAATTGTATATACCAAGATATGTCCGTTTCAGGTAACGGTAATCCTTGATCTTCTCGACACCCTTTTCGCTGAGGATATAGATCGGAATCTTTGCGATATCGTTTTCTCCGAGTCCTCGTTCATTGGCGATGCGAAGGTACGGTAGTTCCCGTGGGTCCTGCCCCATGAGCCATGAAGTAACCGAATCGACCGAGGTCATGTTTTGCCCGATCGTGATAAAATCGCAGTGTTTGACACCGTCATGCCCGCGCCCGAAAACACCGTCGACCATGCTTACATACGGCTGTGGGATTGCTTCCACAATATCCATCATGCGCTGGGCCCAGATTTCAGCCCAGAAAATCCGTGTGTCGGCAATATCAATGAGCTTATCGAGCGCTTCCTGTCGTTTTTCGCCTTTGCTTTTTTCGTAAATTTTAAAGGCTTTTTTGAATTCATCGTACCCGCCTGCCGCGAGATACGTTTTATAAAAGCCGCCCTCATCCCAGTATTTATAACCCATGTTCCAGTGCCTGATAAAATTCTGTTCTATTTCGGGGCGGAAGTTACGGTTGAAATCATCCATAAGATCCCGTCGCCAAACATCCAGCGTTGTCCATGCATCGCAAATGTGGCCGTAACCGCGCGGCATAATGCCCTGAATGTTTTTGAGCGTGAGGGTAGTATGGCCGACCTTGTGGACATGCGCATGGGCAATATTGATGAATGTCGTTCCCTCCATGTATGCCGGTTTATAGGTGCAAAATCGGCGCTGAACAATGCCGTATGGATTTTCGTGCCATAAAAGTTCGTCGGGGTAATAATCCTTGAAATACTGGAGATGAGCTTCTATGAAAGGCAGATTGTGTTCTTTGAGCAGATCATCGAGTCCGCTCGATACGACCTGAGGGTGTCGGAGCGCGCCGCGAGCGGAGATGGCCACATTAGTGATTCCTATATCACGGAGTTCATCGACCATACCGACTGTCAGATAGGGGTGTACTATGCCGCCGTGGCTGTCAGCAACCGATCCGGGATTACCGAGTCCGCCGACCATATTCGGCTTGATAAATGTTCGTCCGCCGCGGACAGAGCCTTTACGAAATACCAGACTGGTTACCCTGTGACCGAGACGTTCCATCTGGTCGGGGCATTGTTTCCAGTTGCCGTCGCTGTCCTGTACAGGTTTTATTCCGGCAATTATGATGAATACTGCATCCGGATTTTCAAGAATTTCATCGCGAAGGATAGGTGCGACATTCTCCTGTTCTCCCTTTTTGAGTATTTCAACACCGTCGCGAATACGAAGTCCGGTGCTTTCGAGGGATCGGTCGGGTTCATAGGATACATCTCTTCTGTGGGCGGTTTGAGCAAAACTGTCAAATGTCAATGCCGATGAAATAGCTGCGCCCGCAGCGACCGGGAAAAAGTCACGTCTTTTCATGTATACGTTCCTCATTATGATTAAAAAAGATCTATTATTCAACGAAGTGGCGGGAACTTAATTATCAAACGCTAAAATTCCCCCGAAATATTCATTAAAAATACAATATTCTCTTACATAAATCCACTTTTTTAGATTTTTGATTCTACATCGGATTTTTGGCGCGGGTATACGGCTTTTTCCACTGACGCCAGATAATGCACCGCAGCTTACGGCATATCCTGCTGTCAAGCTCCTCGAAAATACCCTTGACTTTCGCAAGCTTACCCTATTGTACTCATCCTCGCAGTATCGGTGTTTGCAATTCGATAAACCGGTTTAGGTTAATCTTCAGCCGGTCTTGCAGAAAACGGATAATGCACGATAAGACTCGTTCCACGGCACGTTTGGATTTTACATATATATTGCAATCGTCCTCATACCGGCAGAACACATGCCCCCGGCTCTCCGGTTCCTTATCCAGGTTATCCGGGAGTATGTTGGACAAAAGCAGTGACAGCGATATGCCCTGCGGCGTGCTTTCCGTGCAGGGCGATACCACACCCCCTTCAAGGTATCGGCTGACAAGCCTGAGTACCCGCTTGTCTTCGACCTACCGGACTTTGCGTAACATCGATACATCGTGGTTAACCCGGGCAAAGAACTTTTCCAGATCGATATCCACTACCCAACGCCACGCGGCTTCTACATACAGATGCACCCTCCAAGCTCCCTCTCCCATTTTTTGGGAGAGGGGATTCAAAGGGGTGAGGGCAGTCCTTATCATGCCAATCCATTAATCAAGTAAATCATGGTTCAGACAATTTTTTAAGGGCAGACACATGGGTCTGCCCCTACATATCCCTTGTCCCTTTTTAATCCCGGTAATCCCTCAAAATCCCGGCAATCCCGGTCGTCTTTCCCTTCTGCCTCTGTGCCTCTGTGCCT
>JAFGMP010000403.1 GCA_016927495.1 Candidatus Latescibacterota bacterium
ATATTATCGCATGTTAGTATATGCTATAATATGTGAAATATATTACATGTAGTCAAGCGTTATTTCATTATTTACAACAACTTATGTATGTTTTTAGCTCAAAACTTTTTGCCGGTTCATCAATATTCAATATACATATAAAATATTCAGGGAAAAATACAACTTTTATTTCTTGTATTTGCAGGTATAATGATTTTTCTTGTTAGGATCATATTTCAGAGAATTGATTTTCACTGATCGATTTTTACCTTTTCCTCAAATGTATTAGTATTTGAAGACACTTTTTCAGGGGGTGTGGCATAAATCCGATAATTAGCGGTACACGTTTCTGATTGATTACCATCGACAGCACAACATATGAACATGATGTTGTAATTACCGTAGATGGTGAGGTGAAAAAGCGAAAGACGAAGTTATCTAAGGCGGTTTTCGGTTTCTCACATACGGTTTCGAAAGACGAAGCTAAATATGTATAACAAGACAAACATAATTCTATGAAATCTGAAATCGGACAAAACACAACGATACATTTAGCACCAAAAGGATTGGCAATTCTCGCAATCGTTGGTCCAGCCTTTGTCTGGTGCGCCGAGTACATAGGATCAGGTGAGGTCATTCTGGCGACACGTATGGGAGCTATCCTCGGATATGCCGTGCTTTGGGCACCGCTTATGGGCATAATTCTGAAAACCTTTATCGGAGCTGGAGGAGCGCATTATACAGTATGCACCGGCGAGGGAATGGTCGATATGTTCGGCAGAATGCCCGGCAAAGGAAAAATCGTCGTATGGGTGGTGCTTGTCACCGAACTGTGCGCAGGAGCCATGTCGGGTGGAAGCGTCGCATCGGCTGCCGGTATATTTGCCCATTCCATTATTCCCCTAAAACCCTACATCTGGGGCTGGATTTTAACCGCATTCGCTATTGTTGTCGTTTGGTCAGGCACATTTGATATCATAAAGTATGTGATGAGCGTCTTTGTGTTTTTAGTCATTCTCGGCGTTCTGTACGTAGCTGTTCACACACTACCGGGTTTGAGTGAGGTCATTCGTGGTTTGGTTGTTTTTTCCGTGCCCGAAGTTCCGGGATGGGCAATTGAACTCGGTAATGTTTCCTCAAATCCATGGAATGAAATCCTTCCGTTGATCGGCTGGGCGGCAGGCGGATTTGCCAGCCAGGTCTGGTATACCTACTGGGTACTCGGCGCTGGATATGGAATGGCGCGAGGACGGTCTTACGGGCAGCCGTGCGACACATCGGCGCTCAGCCGTATGACAGTGGAAACTGCCCGAAAGGTTAGGGGATGGTGCCGTGTTGTATATGTCGATGCAACGGTTGCCATGATAATCGGGATTTTGGTGACCGGCGGTTTTATGCTTGCCGGAGCGGGAGTTCTGAGGCCCGAACATATAGCTCCGGAAGGGCCTTCGGTAGCTCTTGAACTTTCGGTGATATTTGGTAAAATTTGGGGTAAAGTCGGAGCCATGCTCTTTGTAATTGCCGGATGCGCTGCGCTGACCAGCACTCTGATCGGGCAGTTTGCCGGCTGGCCACGGCTTCTCGCCGATTCCATTAGGATATGTTTCCCGAAATTCAGTCAGAAGTTTTCGTGGGCGGTTCAGTTCCGTATGTTCGTCACCTTCTTTTTTATCACCAACACGCTTATCGTATATACCCTCGGTTTCAAACCGGTGTTCATCATCAAAATGAGCGCTGTGGTGGAAGGCCTTCTTCTGACTCCGTTTCAGGCAGTGGCAGTTCTTATCGGGCTTGTCTGGGTAATGCCGGGTTTGATCGGCAAAGAGGCATATGCAATATTGAAACCGGGATGGATATTGAAAATCGGACTTATCATTTCAGCGGTAGTATTCGGGTATTTTTGCTTCTATAAAATCCCAACGTACTTCTGATACCATATTGTATTCAAAAGGTTATTATTTGCCACGGTTGAATACGGATAAGACAATAGAAATATAATTGAGGATTATCCCAGTTCCGGGCCTGTGATACCATAGACCTTTTCGGATTTTCCGGGATGTGCATTGCTGCGATAATACATTCTTATTAGTGGACGTTCTTCCCTAAATCCCAATGAAATCAGCCATTGGAGATATTCCTGCTGGTATGACGGTATATCTATTACAACAGCTTTTCCCCGGAGATGCTGAAGCGCAATTCGTGTCAGTTCTATTGCGTCACCCGAGGTTTCTGCGATAACCGGGCCAATCTGGTTATATTTGGTACCCTTCCTTCCCAGACAGTATCCCCGGATTTTGTTGTTGTTAATAAGTTTCAGCGAAGGCACCGAACCGGTTTTGTGCAGATATTTCAAAACATGTGATCTGTTAGCGCCAAAAACTGCTATATCCGTTTTGGTAACTTCCTCAAAATCGTCATTGGTGATTGGGGATACTAAGTGCGAAGTACCCTCAATTGATGGCATCGTGTGCATAATTATACGTCCCAGTGTGTATTCCTCCCTGAATCCCAGCCGTTCGTAAACCTTTACTCCGTCGGGAGTCGCATCGAGCTTTATCGATTGGCATTTTTCGAGACTGTTCAGTGCATGTGTCATGAGCCGGGTCGCAATACCTTTTCTGCGGTATTCAGGATCGACCAGCATCATACCTATCCATGCGACGATGTTACCGTAACTGATTGTGGCTAATGTCCCGGCTGTTGTGCCTTCATATTCGGCGATAAAACATCCGTCGGGACTCTCGTCGAGATAAAATCTCCAGTCGTTTTCGGTCTGGTTCCAGCCTGCCAGATTTTTGAGCTTCATTCCTGTTGCGATGTCTTCCTGACGAATTTTTCTTATATGAATGGGGGAATCGCTCAACGGATTGTTACTCTTTTTC
>JAFGMP010000404.1 GCA_016927495.1 Candidatus Latescibacterota bacterium
CATGCCGGAGCATACGACAGAACCTACCCCGGCGGCCATTTCATGAGCTATGATCTCAAAAACGGCAAATTCGAAGATTTTGGAATCGGCGCTCCGCATCAGGGTCTTGTGGCAATGACTATGGATACGAAACGGAAACGGATGTATGCGGTAAGCTGGCCCGGATACAAGTTCCTGTATTACGACATAAACTCCGGTAAAACGGAAAACTGGTACGAGGCGATAGCGCCTGTTACCCAGCAGGGCCCGCGGTCTCTCGGAATCGATCCGCGAACAGGCAATGTTTACTGGCACAACATGAATGACACCATTGCATGCTTCAAATACGATGAAAATAGATTCGAAACCCTCAAAGAACCGAAATTCGATGCACCCATGCTGCATATTCCGCTGGACAATTCAGTAGAATGTGTCTGGCGTTCCATAAGATGGAGCGAGCCGATGCAGCGATTCTACGGGATCATGTACTACAGCGACTGGCTGTTCTCATTTGAACCGGAATCAGGGGAATTCGAAATATTAGACCGTGTCGCATCCGCTCCCAACAGAAAATCGGGAAAAACAAGTTACAGTTCACTCGCCTTCGAACTTTCACGGGACGGGAAAACGATATATTATATCGGCAATAATGAAATCGAGGAAAATGATCCCGAAAACACCGACACCGAACTTCACCTTGTTACCTATGATATCCCGCTCAGACGGTATGTCGATCATGGTGTAATTGTGCTTCAGGATGGTCGCAAACCACGGTACTGCCAGGGTCTTGAAGTCGGAACAAACGGCAAAATCTATATCGTTGCATGGATAAAAATAACCGACAAAAACAGCGAAAAATGGAAGAAAAAACTCGAAATCGATACCGGCGGTAAACCGGAACTTGACATCGAACGCAGCAGAAACCTTCAGGAAATAAACCTGATCGAGATCGATGATGCGTTAGCACAGTGAATAAAGTTTTTATTTATGATTTTAGGAGTCAAACGTTTTACCCTATTAAAAAGCCCTGAGTGAGCAAGTATTTTCCGGAAAAGAAGCGCAGCATGTCCGAACCGCCGAAGCATAGCGTAGGCGGGGAGTTCTGCGGTTCCCGGAAAAGCGCCGTGAACGAAGATAATGCTTTTTATGAGGGCGGGCTTTCTTTTGTTACTTTTCTTTGCTTCGAAAAAAGAAAAGTAAGCAGGTTATAGTAAAGCAATATTGACGTATATTATTGTCAGCTATAACTATGGCTGTAAGTTTAAATAACCTTATTTAATATAAATTTTGAGCAGATAAATACAAACAGAGCGACAGGAGGACATCGTGAATAGAACATATATACTTGCAGCCTGTATCGCTGCACTTTGTTTGTCAGCGTATATTCCGGTGCAGGCCGGGACAATTACCACATTTTGGGGCGGCGATGCGGAAATGGTGTATGACGCCGGTTTCATGCATATGTTGATGAAACATCCGGACGGCGGTGTGTGCCTTTTTAATATGGATTTACTGGAAAACGATGCTTACGGCGCGGGAAGAAGTGAAAAAGGTGTAAGCGTCGACGACATTTGGGGAGATTTACAGGCTCGTAAAGTATTTTTTGTCGATGATCCAAGAGCATTTAAAGCATGGCTGGTACTCTATGTTTCCCATAAAGGTAATTATCCGTTGAGTTTCTCGGTGAACGGTGAAATATCCAAACTGGAACTCTGGGACTCGTCAACAAATCATGAATGGTACCGCTGGACCGATTTACCCGTAGAATGGCTTAAAAAAGGTAGAAATACCATTGATCTGTTCTGTCCCGAAGCAAAAACAAAAGATGAGGGCTGGGCTATTCAGATAGCCCGTGCGGACGAGTTCGAAGCAGGTGGCGGCGATCCGAAAGATGTCGGAAAAACTTCGTTCAAATCGACAAACAGCGGGGAGTCGTGGAAAGAAAGCCCGTTCGGCCCGCTCGGACAAACACGCGCAGAATATACGGTCAGAATCAGTTTCGACCGTTATGTTAAAACCGGCTGGCTGACAAGCCCTGTCATCGACCTCTGGAAAGGGAACGATAAGAACTTTATCGTACCGCAGCGCGAAATACAGAAATTAACTCTCAGCATATCCTCCGAAGTACCGGAAGACACAACAGTAGAATACTACTTCCGCAAAGGCACAGATTCAAGCCCTTTATCCGACGGCTGGGAACCCTATGAGTTAATCGACGAGGGATCACGGCTGAATTTTGAGACCGGCGGCGCAGACCTCAACAGACGGTATGTTCAGTTCAGGGTGGTGCTTTCGACCTCAAATCCTCTCAAAAGTCCCGTAATCAAATCGGCGAAACTGGAAGCAGTATTGAATCAGAGAGTGCCACTCCATAAAAATATAGTTGTCATAAACGAACAAAATCCGGTTATCAGGTATTCGTCCATCGACTGGGAATGGGAAAAATGGGACCGCCCCGAGTTCAAACAACTCCGCGAACTGGAAAATCTCGACGAGGTGATTGCAGGAAGCCGTACACAGTTCGATGCGCAGGTAAAGATGCTCGATTACGTTACCCGTCGCTGGCGTCACAACAGTCCCATGCCGGAATATCCGGGATGGGATGCACTCTCGATTATCAACCGTATCAACAATGCCGGCGGTGGAGGTATGTGTATCCAGTTCAACAATACACTTGGCGGTCTTTGCATGGCATACGGCTGGCAGGCGAGGCTAATCAATGTTGTCGGCCATGAAATTATCGAGGTTTGGAACGACGAGTACGGTAAATGGATTTTCCTCGATGCCGATTTTGCCAACAACTACAACTATGACCCGGTGACTGCCGAACCGCTCAGTATGTTCGAACTGCATCAACGCTATCTCGATTACTATTATCCGAACCGTCCCATCGAATGGATGACAGACAGTATTTCATGGGAAAAAGCGATCGATGGGAAAGAGGTACCCGCTAAACGCGGTTCCCTTACAAACCAAAAGGGCACTCATGTCGAAACATCCGGGACTCCGACAGGATTCTGCAATGCGGCGTTCATGCGCATGGTGCCGCGTAACAACTGGTATGAAAAACCGTACCCACGGCCGCTCAGTCACGGTAATACTCAATGGCCGTGGAACAGTTACATCAACTGGCACGACAGGAAAACACCCCCAAAACGGCAGTATTCCTGGTTCACCGACAGGCCACGCGACATGTGGCCCGATTTGAATATGGTACATGTGGATGCGGTTCAGGGGTTTGGAAACGACAGACTGTTCCTGCGGTTTGAAACCTACACTCCGAATTTCAGCCATTTTGAGGTCGATGTGGACGACACCGGATGGAAGAAAGTCGGTGAGCGCTGGACATGGCTGTTCCAGTCGGGACGCAACACACTCAGAGTCAGGGCGGTCAACAAACTCGGAGCGAAAGGGAAACCGTCTTCGTTTATTTTAAATTATGCCGATGCACCGTTTACTGAATAACGATTACTATAAGTAAAAAAGGGGAATAATATGGCACATCAAATCGATTATAATCTTGTAGGCGATGACATGCAGGCAGTTTTTATCACCCTCGATCCCGGCGAAACGGTTCAGGCTGAGTCCGGCGCTATGATGTATATGGAAAACGGTATCGAGGCAAGCACCGACCTGGCTGGCGGAATTTTCGGTGGTGTAAAAAGACTTGTCAGCGGTGAATCATTGTTTATGGCGTTGTTTACCAACAACGGAAATGCACGGCAAAAAGTAGCTTTTGCCGCGCCCTATCCGGGAAAAATCATCCCGCTCAACCTTGCGGAAACCGGCCCCATGATATGCCAGCGCGACGCTTACCTGTGTAGCGCCTATGGCATCAAAATCGATGTGGCTTTCACACGAAGACTCGGAGCCGGATTTTTCGGCGGCGAGGGTTTCATACTCCAGAAACTAACCGGTGACGGTTATGCTTTTGTCCATGCCGGAGGCACCGTTATCAAGCACGAACTTAAAGCCGGTGAAAATATCAATGTGGATACCGGCTGTCTTGTAGCGTTTCAGCAGCCTGTTGATTACGACATAAAAATGGTCAGCGGTATTAAAACGGCGTTATTCGGTGGCGAGGGCCTTTTTTACGCCCGACTGACAGGTCCGGGTACGGTGTATCTTCAGACGCTGCCGTTTTCACGAATGGCCGACCGTGTCATCAGAGCCGCCGGATTCGGTTCAAAAGGCGAGGTTAAACGCGGCGGTATGGGCGGACTGTTAGGTAATTTGCTCGACGGCGACTGATAAATATACAATGATAGGACCAAGTATGAAAAACTACTCCAGAAGAAACATCCTCAAAACGGGAACGGTACTCGCTGCCGGGACTGCAGGAATAGGTACATCCGCCCGCAAAGTCGCTGCTGCCGACCGTGCCGGAACAAAATATAACTGGGGACATACCGAAGATTTCGGAACCCAGTATTACAGACGCATGACCGATATTCTCGTAAAGGTCCGCCAGAATGAGATGAATCTGATCGGCGACCTGACTTCACGCATGGCGGATGCTATTAAATCGGGCAACGAGGTCTGGCTGCAGGCTGGCGAGGGGCATATGGGAAGGTTCGAAAACGATGAGACGCTTCCCGGTAACCCCCGTGTGATACGTAGCCTCAAAATGCATGAGTGGAACAGGAACGAGAAGGAACGTGTGGCACGGTTGAAAAAGGGCGATGTGCTCATGACCAACCATGTCACCGGGGAAATTCGTGCCGCCCGCGATCGGGGAGTATATGTTATCGGTGTTCCGGTGAACTATGTGGATAATGAGTGGACACCACGGGGATTTGTTAACCCCAATGTCAACGACTGGCTTTTGGGCGATGTATCCAGTGTTATACTGCAAAGTTATATTCCCTATCATCAGGGAATTGTGGATTGTCCCGAGGTTCCCGAAATGAAAATATGCCCCAGTTCGGCCAATTCGCTTTACAGCCTTTACTGGATGTTCCAGTGCGAGGTTGCCCATAAACTCAAAGACAACAATGCTCAGCATATAGATAAATCCGCTGTCGTACTCGACACAATCCTCGAACGGATTCATGAAGCGTTTCACCGTCAGAAAGACTATATGTTCGATTTTGCACCGGAAGTGGCGAAAAGAATCGGCGGCGGCGCACATTACCATGTCACCAGCGATCATCCCGGAGTTCAGGAGGAATCGAACCGTGTCGCTATGGGACCGATGATAACCAATGCATGGCGTGAGATCATACGGTTTGACGGTGTCAAAGTCGGTGAGGACGACATGAAAAAAGGCGATGTCCATTTGCTGGCGACTATCGAACCTGACTCGCAAAAAATCCTTGAGGAAGCGAAAAAGGCTAAGGAAATGGACATGTTCATTGTCTCGATCGCTCCGGGCAATTCATTTCAGCTTCGCCAGTACTCCGATGTGTTCATCGATAACATGAACCCCGAAGGCAGCGGCCTTATGGAAATCAAGGAATATGATCAAAAGGTCGGTTGTATCGGCAGCATTCTGAATAACACACTCATGTGGATATTTACGGCACAATTTATCGATGAAATGGTGCGCCGTGGATGGATACCCTGGTTCTGGCTGGGTTATTATCAGGTGGGCGGAAAAGAATACGATCTTGCGGTACGGCCGTTCTTTTTAAAACAGGGATTTTAATAGGTGAATAATTAACCATAAATAATTTGGTACAAAAAGGAGAGAAGACATGGCAAAACTTACCAGACGAAACATGTTGAAAACAGGAGCGGTACTTACCGCAGGGGCATCGGGAATGGGTACGGGTGTACGGTATGTTAACGCAGCAGACCGTGCAGGTTCCAGGTACAACTGGGGGCATACGGTGGACTTCGGCGAGCAGTATTACCGTAACATGAAAGACATTATTGAACAGATACGGCTGAACGAAATGGATTTGATTGGGGACCTGACAAGCCGTATGGCTGAAGCGGTGAAAAAGGGCAACAACGGTTGGATGCAGGCTCAGGCGGGACATATGGGCTATATCGAATTCAAGGAAGAACATAAGGGTAATCCGGGAATTCTCAGAAGTGGCACAGTCTGGAACGGCAGCGATTACGACCAGATGAAATCCGGCGATGTCCTCATGACAAATTACGTAAACGAGGATGTCAAGGCGGCACGTGACAGAGGCGTATATGTTATCGGTGTTCCGGTGAATTATGTGGACAACGAATGGGCGCCGCGCGGTTTTACTTCCCCCAATGTCAACAACTGGCTGCTCGGTGATGTATCTGATGTGATTCTGCAGAGCTATATTCCCTATCATCAGGGGATTGTGGACTGCCCTGAAATCCCGGAGATGAAACTCTGCCCGAGTGCTGCAAACTCCCTGAATTCACTCTACTGGATGTTCCAGGCGGAGGTTGCCAACAAAGTCAAAAATAAAAAAGCAAAACATATCGATTATTCTTTACAATACATCGATACGATTCTTGAAAGAATCACCAAAGCCTACCACCAGAAAAACTATATGTTCGACCATGCGGCGACCGTAGCAAAAATGATCGGTAACGGCGGTCGTTACCATGTGCGAAGCGAGCACAGAGGTGTGGAGAGCGAATCGAACGGTGTTGCTATGGGCCCTATGATGACCAACGCGTTCCGCAAGGACAAGAAAAAAGGCGATGTCCATCTATTCGCCACAATAGAGCCTGATGATGCCACAATTGTCAAAGAAGCAAAAGAAGCGAAGGATATGGGTATGTTTGTGATATCCATAGCTCCCGGCAATTCACTCGCGCTTCGCCAAACCTCCGATGTGTTCATCGACAACCTCAGCCCCGAAGGCGGCGGACTCTTTGAAATCGAGGGGTATGACAAAAAAGTGAGCACAGCGGGTGGAGTCATGAACAACTGGCTTATGTGGATATTCACCGCTCAGTTTGTAGATGAGATGGTACGTCGCGGCTGGATTCCCTGGTTCTGGATGGGTGGATATACGGTCGGAGGATCGGAATACAATAACGCAATGCGTCCGTTTTTCTTCAAGCAGGGATTTTGATATGGTAAATACGATTCACTAAATAATTTGTAAAAACAGGAGAGGTGTAATGAGTAAAATATCGAGAAGAAACATACTGAAAACGGGTGCCATGCTTACTGCAGGCGCTGCCGGATTTACTCCGGGCGTTCGGGTCGCCGATGCCGCAGACCGTGCCGGATCGAAATACAACTGGGGACACACCATGGATTTCGGCGAGCAATACTATGTCCGCATTTCCGAAATACTGGGTAAAATTCGCAGCAATGAAATAGACCGTATCGGTGACATCTCAAGCCGTATGGCCGAGACCATCAAAAAGGACGGCAGTGTCTGGTACCATGCTCATGAAGGTCATATGTGCTACATCGAATTTGCCATGGAAAACAAGGGTAATCCCGGAATAATCAAAAGCCATACGCGCAAAATGGGCGATGATTATGCTCTCATGAAATCCGGCGATGTGCTGGTAACGAATTTCGTGAACGAAGATGTCCGCAAAGCCCGTGACAACGGTGTTCATGTAGTCGGTGTACCGGTGAATTACATCGATAATGAGTGGTCGCCCCGTGGTTTTGTCCAGGCGAATGTCAACGACTGGCTTTTGGGCGATGTTTCCACCGAAATACTCCAGAGCTATATTCCCTATCATCAGGGTATTGTGGATTGCCCTGAAATTCCGGAAATGAAATTATGTCCGAGTTCGGCAAATTCGCTCTCTTCGCTGTTCTGGATGTTCCAGTGTGAGGTTGCGAACAAAATCAAAGATAAAAAAGCCAAAGCCGTAGACAAATCGGCTGTATTCCTCGATACCGTCCTCGACCGTCTCGACAACGCTTACCGGCTGCAGAAAAACTATATGTTCGACCATGCGCCCACAGTCGCTAAAAAAATCGGGAACGGCGGACACTATCATGTTACCACCGACCATTCGGGTGTACAGAGCGAATCGAACGGTGTGGCGATGGGTCCCATGATGACCAACGCTTTCCGTGGAGACATGAAAAAGGGTGATGTACATCTTCTCGCAACCATCGAATCTGACTCGCAGAAAATCATCGATGAAGCGAAAAAAGCTCAGGAGACGGGTATGTTTGTAGTCTCAATCGCGCCGGGAAATTCATTTCAGATCAGAAGGTATTCCGATGTGTTTATCGATAACCTTTGCCCGGAAGGCGGCGGTCTGATGGAAATCAAGGGTTTCGATCAGAAAGTCGGAACTGTGGGTGGCATCATGAACAACATGCTCATGTGGATTTTCACCGCTCAGTTTTTGGATGAGATGGTACGCCGCGGCTGGGTACCCTGGTTCTGGCTCGGATTCTACCAGGTCGGCGGCCGCGAGTATGACAATGCGGTCAAACCGTTCTTCCAGAAACAGGGATTTTAATCCGGATTGCAGAAAAAACATTTAAGATATATGTGTAATGTATGCAGGGGCACAAAATTTTGTGCCCCTACTTATTCCTCCGCTGTTATACCCAGTTAAATAAATACCGCCGGCGAAACATGAAACCGTTTGCTCAAAAGCCGTATCTGCCGTACATTCAGTTTTCTTTTTCCACTCAGGATTTCAGATAGAACGCCCTGACTGCCGATTTCAGGCAGGTCGCTCTGTTTTACATGATGTTCCCGCATCAAATATTTTAGATTCCCGCCCGGATCAGTATCGGGTTCGGGAACATTCCTGTCCTCGTAATCTTTGATCAGTGTTCCAAGCGTATCGATGAGAGATTCAATATTTACATCTTCATTAATATTAACCTGGTCGATCAGTTCATCGAGTAGCGTGACTGCGGTGTTGTATTGATCTTCGGTGTGAAGAGTGGAAACTATCCTGGTAACTTCCGGCCATACTTTCAGGGTTTCGGTAACACAAGTATGTATATCGTTTTTGATCATAGTCATTGTTATTCCTTCCATGTGCTCCTGTCATACTCACGGTTAAGGGGAGCAAAAAAGACAACCTAAAGTTGACAGCGGTGTTGTGGGTTGGGTGTCCCCCTTAATAAGGGGGATGTCACGCAGTGACAGGGGGATTTTTCACACCGAAATCCCGCAATCGGAAATATTTTCACAAAGATTCTTTGGAATCTCTCTTATATTCACCATAACCGATAACCGCTTCTATCCTATTGGTAATTTTTCTTTTAAAATCATCTTCGTTACCCGGTTGCCAAGGAATGCAATTATATTGTCGTATATCAAAATGTAGTTTTTCAATTTCATCTTCTCTACATGTCCAAAATACCTCCAAACCTAATCCTTTAGCAAAACCGGCTTCATAATAAACACCACCTCTGTGGCCCGTGAAATCAGCAAGGACAAAACGACTACGTTTAATTTGAGCAATTATTTCATCATCGATTTTTTCATTGTGTTCTCTTTTATCAACTCTATGCGGTTTGTATCCAGCATCATAAACAGCTTCTGAAATTATTTCATCGTAAATATGTTGCATACTATCATCAAACCACATCGCAACAAAACATTGTTGACTATCAGCATTAATGTTTTTCAATTCTTCAAGTTGTGCCCATCCATCAGGTAAAATTTTAATAGTATGATCCCCAAATGTCGGAAAATCTACAATATATTCCTCATTGGTTAAATAATTTATCATTTCAGAAAGCTCATCAAAATTAACACAATAACCGATACTTAACCATGAAATGTCATATTTCAATAATTCACCGGCATAAGTTGTCTTTTTTTCAAAATACAAGAGTAGTTTATCTGCGCGTTCGTGAAATGATGGCGTTTTTATAGTCATCAATTTATTGATATTTTCTGAATGTATTTCATAAGTTTGATTTTCTCTTAACCAACCGGAAATATTTGCTTTAATACGGGGAGAACGAGTAATTCTATTAAATGCTGGAAGAGCTGAACCAACTATTCGGTATTTACCGCAACGAGGACATGTAATATTATAACCATCATAACCACCATCACTTCCACCAGGTTCAACTGGTTCATCACAAACTGGACATTGGTTAATGTCATTCATAGGAATTCTCCAAATATTAAATATTTTAATTTCAATATGATTTTACTGCAAACATAGCAAGCAAATTTAACATATGCAAGCAAATATTTACTATATAATCATAAAAATATGATTAAATTGATAAAACTTTAATTTCAAGAGTTGATCACTCCTATTTTCTTCCCAAATTCTTCATTCAATCCTTACATAATTTAATTATATTATATCTTTGGTCATGATATCTCAATGAACGGTTTTTTAGATCCCCCCTACCCCCCTTTTTAAGGGGGGCAAAAAAAGACAACCCGAAATCACCGGCGGTATTGTGGATTGGGAAATGTCCCCCTTAGAAAGGGGGATGTCACAAAGTGACAGGGGGATTTCTAACAACGACGACAAACGGATAATGAACAAGGAAGACATAAAGCGAAGAGGTTTGATCTTCACGGGACGGTACTTACCCTACAATCCGAAACTTAAAGAGCGGGCTCGCGAGCTTAGAAAGCGAATGACCCCGGCGGAAAAGAAACTATGGAAGGATTTTTTACGGACATTTCGCTTTCGTGTGCTTCCGCAAAGGCCGATAGATAATTATATTGTTGACTTTTATTGTCCGTCGTTGAAACTTGTGATTGAAATTGACGGAGACCATCATTGCACCGAAGAAGGTAAAGAGTACGACAGCGAACGTGATGCGGTCCTTCAATCCTATGGACTGAACGTTATCCGTATTTCAAACAGTGATATAACAGATAGATTCGAAGACGTTTGTTCTAAAATTCAGGATTTGATCCCACCTGCCCAAGGTAAAAAGAAACCGACAAGCTGACAGCAGTGTTGTGGGTTGGAAATGTCCCCCTTATAAAGTGGGATGTCACAAAGTGACAGGGGGATCTTTTACATAATTTATAATCTGTACCAAAATTCAGGATTCTAATTCCTCCTATCCCTATTAAGGGGGCAAAAAAAACAACCGCAAGCTAACAGCGGTGTCGCAGCGGGATTGACAGGGGGATTTTTCATTTTTCTCATTGAAAGGAGTAACCATGCCGGAAGTAGTAACATTCGGAGAGGTAATGATCAGGCTCATGCCGGTTGACCACCTGCCGTTCGAGGAAGCGGATATGCTGTATTCGCTGGTCGGCGGCTCGGAATACAATATGGCTGTCTCATGCAAACGTCTGGGACATTCCGCTATGTATGTCACCGTCGTTCCCGACAATCCCTACGGAGCGCGGATTTTCACACAGTGCGACCGTCACGGCGTCGGCGGCGGCATTAAGAAAGTCAAATTCGACGGTCTCGGAAAAGTACGGCTCGGGCAGTACCTTGTGGAACAGGGTTACGGTTCACGTGGCGATGTGGTGACCTACGACCGCTACGGCGCCGCAATTGCGCAGGTAAAGAAAGGCGACCTTGACTGGAAGAAACTGTTCGAGGGCGCAAAGTGGTTTCATTTTTCGGGAATCACTCCCGCGCTTGGCCCGAATGTCACCGAGGTCTGCATGGAGGCATGCGAAGTCGCGCGCTCGATGGGCCTGAAAATATCCATCGACCTCAATTACCGGGGGAAACTCTGGACCAAGGATGAAGCCCGCAAGACCATGTCGGAAATCGTGAAGTATGTGGACATCATCATCGGCAACGAGGAAGACTGCGCAACATGCCTCGGTATCGTGCCCGAGGGTGTCGATGACAACTACAAAGACCTTAAGACCGCCGCATACAGGGTTGTTGCCGACAAAGTGTTCGAAAAATGGAGCAACGTTCAGATGATTGCCACAACACTGAGAGAGGTCATTCAGGCTAATATCAACATGTGGCGCGCCATTGTGGCCGACCGTAAAACCGGAAAACTGTATGAGTCAAAAAAGTACGAGGTACATGTGATCGACCGTCTCGGCGGCGGCGACTCGTTCAGCGGCGCACTGGTAAGCGGTATTCTCGAGGGCATGGAGCTTCAGGATGCGCTCGAACTTGCAGTCGCCTGGTCGAATCTTACACACACCTATATCGGCGATATCTGTATGGCGACACGTGCCATGGCAGAAAAAATTGCCGCAGGCGGCGGAGCACGGGTACAGCGCTAATTAATTTTTGTTAAAATTGAAGGGCATTCGGGTAAAAAAATACCGGATGCCCTTAATTTTTTCCCGTTTGTGCCGATAATAAATATATACTGGGGAAGGTATACAATGGAAAAAGCACTATGGCAGCTACCGTACTTGTATTTCAAAATAGTATAGGACAAACGGAGGTTATGGCTCAAAAACAGCCGCTGCCCTCAAATGTAGTTTCAAAAGAAACGTTCACACCTTCCCATAAAATGAGCGACAAGAAAGCTACGGTACAGCAGTCGGTATTTTATCGGGAACAAAACCCGGAACCGCTGCCATCCGGCGTGGGACAGACCGAGGTTCTTGCGTTTCAAAACCAGGTTAACCGGAAAACGGCCACAGTAAAAAAATCAGCGTTCCCCCTTAAAAATTTTCCCGATCCGGAACCATCAGGTGTCGGACAGACCGATGTGTTTGTATATCAGCGCATTGTACGTACCGGTTCGGCAGTGATTCAACCCAAGTTATTTCTCGATCAATATCCAGTCCCTCTTCAGTCCAATCTCGGATCAACCCTTGTTGAGGTAGCGCCTGCAGCCAGTACATTGTATAAAACATTCATTCAGCATAAAGCTTTCATACGGGAACAGTATCCGGCGCCGTTGCCCTCGAAAATCGGTCAGGAAGACCTTCCGGGAGGATTCAGACATGAAGCCGTCATGTCCGGTCAGAGCAGAGCCATTTATAATCTTGCGCGCGGCGTTGTCCAGATTGACGGCATTAAAGTGCTTTTTGACGCACAGGCATAAAAAAATGAAATTGCCCTGAACTATGAAGTGATGTTAAGTAAGTTTTTCTTCGAGGACTCCGGCAGCTACGATGATAGTGCCCATGGCTGTCGAGTATGGTGGTGAATAGGAAATATCGATATTGGTCAGATCAGTTATCGAGAGATTTCCCATGAGAGCAGCCGCCACTGTATCGATAATTTTATCGACGGTATCTGTCCCGACAACCTGAGCGCCGAGAAGTTTTTTTGACCCTTTATCGGCAGTGAGTTTGAGTGTGACTTCCTTGCCACCGGGATAATATCCTGCACGAGTGGGAGTTTTCACGGTTACAGAGAGAGTATTATATCCGTTATCTTTTGCTTCACGTTCATTGAGTCCCGTTCGGCTCACTGCCAGATCGAAAACTTTAACAATCGATGTCCCGAGTACTCCGGGATAATTCTTGTTCCCTCCGGCTATGTTGGCTCCGGCTACCCGTCCCTGTTTATTCGCTGTGGAACCGAGGGGAAACCAGCAGGGCTTTCCGCTTACCAGGTGTGTCATTTCAACACAGTCCCCGGCCGCAAAAATGCCTCGGACAGAGGTTTCCATACGTTTATCCACTTTAATGGCACCGGTTGGTCCGATTGTTATTCGGGCGTCACGGGCCAGTTTGACATTGGGTTTCACACCTGCGGCGATAATCACCAGTTCACAATCGTACTCTTTACCTCCGGCAGAGACAGCGCGGACTTTGCCATCAGGGTCGCCGACGATGTTTTCAACCGTAACACCTGTTAATAATTCCACACCTTTTTCCCGGATATGATCAGAACAAACGGTCGATATGTCAGGATCGAAAAGAAGCGGCATAATTGTGCCTGCTTTTTCAAACACTGTTGCATGAATACCGAGAGCTTTGAAATTTTCTGCCATTTCTATGCCGATATATCCACCACCGATAATACAGGCTTTACGAACAGTGTGCCCGGACAGGTAAGATTTGATGTTGTCCGCATCGGTTACCGTGTGAAGAGGAAATACGCCTTCGAGGTTAATTCCCCCAATCGGCGGAATAATCGCCTTGGCTCCGGTTGCGATTAATACGCGGTCATAATGCAATGTAAGCTTCGAACCTTTGGACAGGTCGGTAACCTGAACGGTTCGGTCATAGGTGTTTATACGGTCTGCAAAATGGCGGGTAAGAACGGTAATATTCTGTTTTGTCTTGAATGCTTCGGGAGAACGGGCAAACAATTTTTCGCGTTTATCGACAACGTTACCGATATAATATGCAAGTCCGCATCCTGCATATGAGATATACGGTTCCTCGGTTACAATGGTGATTTCCATATCAGGGTCATCACGCCGTGCTTTTGATGCCGATTTCGTACCAGCAGCAACTCCGCCTATTACGATAAGCTTCAAAGGTTTTTTCATAGTTTTTTACCACAAAATATTTAACTCATTCATGTACCGAAACACCAGCGAATCGAAACGTATCTTAAAGCAAATCACTCAGTTGCTGTTTCCCATTCCTGCAATCATAAAACCGAGAATTGCTCCATATATCATCGATGCCCAGGGATTTGATGTAATAGGACACGCTCCGCTGGAACAACCGATAAATTTATAATAGACAAATCCGACAGCAGCGCCGGCTACAGGCCCAACAATCATACGCACCATAATAACCTCCTTATATCAATTTGTCAAGTTCAGCCTTTATTACTTTTTCAGTTTGCACACCGATAAGTCTTTTAATTTCCTGGCCCCCTTTGAAAAAGGCAACGGACGGAATACTCATAACACCATATTGTGCCGCAGTCGAATGATTTTTGTCCACATCCATTTTAAGGAATTTTACACTCCCGTTTGTTTTGCCTGCAACTTTTTCGAGAACCGGTGTGAGCATACGGCAGGGCATACACCAGGGCGCCCAAAAATCAACTACTACCGGTTTGTCCGAGTTAATTACCTCAGCTTGAAACGTCTGATCCGAAACTTCAGTAAGAGTACCCATTTTAAAATCTCCATATTTTAAATATAATTAGTACTATAGTTATTTAGCTATAAATATATATTTAAATTTTTACTTTGTCAATACTTTTTTTCTATGAATTCTTGACAGACATTATGATATTAGGTACACTATATTATTAATTCTTTTGCGTATACGGAGCAACATGATGGTATTTTCTTTTATCTTCATTTTATACGTTTTATTATCCGTTTCCGTTTCAGCGGAAAACAGCCTCGTTATTTCCGAGGTGATGTTTAATCCCAACGGCGATGAAAACGCCCGTGAATTCATCGAAATCCACAATCGTTCTAACCAGCCGGTGTCAATCGAGGGTTGCTTTATCGGTGATGGTGACGGTTTCGATTCGCTGGTCACCGTTGATGCCAATAACCGGTACATTCCGGCTGGTGCATATGCACTTGTATTGGATCCTGACTATTTCACCTCCAATGAAATGTACGAAGGTATTCCGGATAATACTCCCCTTTTTACTGTTGAAGACAAAGCGCTCGGTTCACGGGGGTTGTCAAATTCGACTGCCGAAGCGGTTTATTTGATATCATCGGTCGGTGACACCCTTTCAGTTGTGCGGTACTCTCTCGAATGTCCCGCAGGCCATTCATGGGAACGTGTACTGATGCATGGGGAAGACACTCCGGACAATTTTAAACCATCCAAAGTAGAGAACGGTACTCCCGGACAGCCAAATTCGGTTGTTCCACCATCTCACAATCCTGCTCTTGACAAACATTCTCTTGTTTTTTATACGGAACAACCGGAGATGAGTGATACTATCGACATTGCTGTCTCATATATAAATGCAGGCGTCGAAACGCTGTCCAATATAGCCGTAACAGTAACAATACTGCCCGATTTATTACTGGATACAATAACTTTTCATGAATATGTCGAACCATCAATGTTGTCAGAGGAACAGACAATCCGTGTGGATAATCTCCCGGCAGGAAATCTCGGATTCAGAGCAACTATC
This sequence comes from Candidatus Latescibacterota bacterium, assembly GCA_016927495.1. GTDB lineage: Bacteria > Latescibacterota > Latescibacteria > Latescibacterales > Latescibacteraceae > JAFGMP01. The sequence goes on from JAFGMP010000404.1 coordinate 15,802, forward strand.
GAAACAAATATGAATAATAACACCACATATGACGATACCCTTTACGCTGCATTACATGTTCCGGTTTATAAAGGTGCTTTAGTACTGAATGAGATTATGGCCGATCCTGAAGACGGTCAGTCCGAATGGATCGAGATAATGAACATGGCGAACGCAGCAATAGATCTTCATGGGTTCAGTATAGGGGACTACGGAGGTTCAACATCCCTGCCTGTTGCAGATCATCTTTTTATCGATCCCGCTGAAATGGCGGTACTATCAACTGCTGTGCCGGAAAATATAAGTGGAAAAAGTTCGTTAATTCTGATTGAACGTTTTCCTGTGCTTAATAATGACGGGGATTCCATTACTTTGCTTGATTGTACGGGAGCGGTTATCGACAGTGTGCGGTATGACAAAGCACCTGAAGACTGTTCTCTCGAACTCATTTCACCGCAGATGCGGGGAAACATCTCCGGCTGGGACGTTTGTGTCGATCCTGATGGCGCAACACCGGGAAGTAAAAACAGCATATTTTTTTCGTATGTACCGGAGGATGAAAAACCGGAAATAAGCTCACCGCAGATACATCTCGAACCCAATCCGTTCCTACATGATGTGAACGTTACCTATGAACTGCCGTTTCCGCTGGCGAGAGTCAGAATGATCATATATGACAGACGAGGCAGAAAGGTCGCGACTCTTCGGGATGTCGAGGAAAGCGGGTCTTCATGGAGCGGCATATGGGATGGCAGAAACGATGGCAGACGCCTCCCCGCCGGGCCGTACATTCTTGATTTCGAGATTCAGGACAAACGAACGGGCAAAATGTACAGACTGAGGGAAACAGTTGTTGTTGCGTCGCAATTATGAAATTCTGAAATGAATATCACTATGAAAACTCAAAAACGCGCATACCTGTATGCCATCTCTGCGGTTCTCTTATGGTCGACAGCCGCATCAGCATTTAAACTGACACTCAGGTATACTGTGGTATTGCCGCTTCTCCTCTACTCATCGCTTGTTTCGCTCATTGTTTTTTTTGCTGCTCTCCTTTTTCAGGGCAAATTCATACTTCTTCGGTCATGCACCAGACAAGACATCCTGATTTCGATGAGCACCGGATTCCTCAATCCCTTTCTCTATTATGTGGTCCTGTTCAAAGCCTATTCGATGCTGCCTGCGCAGCAGGCTATGACACTCAACTATACATGGCCGGTAATGCTGGTCATCCTATCCATTCCCCTGCTACGGCAAAAAATCACCGTACGGAGTTTCGGTGCGATTATTTTAAGTTTTTGCGGTGTGATCGTAATCGGAACTCAGGGCAACATCACGAGTCTGCGTTTTTCCAGTCCGACAGGTGTTCTGCTGGCAACCGGAAGTTCTGTTATCTGGTCATTTTTCTGGATTTTTAATATACGGGATAACCGTGACGAGATCGTGAAGCTGTTTCTCGGTTTTTTATTCGGAACGGTCTTCATTGTGGTTTTTTCACAATTAGCTTCGGGAATCAAATTACCATGTTTCCCATCAGTATTCGGAATGATATATATCGGTCTGTTCGAGATGGGTATAACATTCATACTCTGGCTGAAAGCGTTAAAACTGTCGGATACAACGGCACGAGTCGGAAATCTTGTGTATCTGTCCCCTTTTCTGTCCCTCTTTTTTATCCATATCGTTGTTGGTGAGACCATAGCGATTACCACTTTTATTGGGCTTGTAATGATCATGAGCGGGATTGTGCTGCAGCAAAAAGCGAATTAAAATTGGGTTAGCCTCCAAACCCCCAAAATTTTATATAATATTCTAATATCAAGGTATATTATATAAAAGTTTATTGTCTGAACCGCAGATAGCTATGATGAAATGATGACCATGATAAAAGAATAAAAAACTGTGGCATTGACTCGAAACAATGGCTTGCTGTGTAGTTTTTCATCATGGTAATCTGCGTAATCATGGGTATCTGCGGTTCAGACTGTTTTTTTTATTCGACCGGGTTTCCGAAAACATGGGGGATCGCCAAACTTAAAATGTATATTAGACTTGACAAAAAGATATTTCATTATTATGATCATTTAGCATGTTAATAATAAGCATATAAAAAGTCTGGAAAAGATTATGATTTTTGACCATAGACATATTGACGATATCACTGATGATGAAATTCAAAGAATAGTCTATGAACACTACTGTGAGCGTCAACATTTAGAATTTTAAAAAATCGGATTGGCACATCTCCTCCCTCTTTTTTGGAAAGAGAGGGAGGTCGGGAGGGTGAGTTCAGGTTGGGATGCGGGGAAATATTGAAACAAAAACGACATATTACTCAATTCTTACACCGGCCTCATTCGCGGCGGTATTTTCGTTATTCCAATCCCGATAAGAATTATCACCAGCCCGGTCACTTTCATCAGGGTTACGGTTTCACCCATTATGAGATAAGCGAAAATCAAAGTGAAAATCGGCTGGAGGTTCAGATATACTCCCGCACGAACGGCTCCTATTTTACGTATCGCATAAAAGAACAACACATTTGCGGCAAAAAAAGAACCAAACGCTCCGAAACCGAGATTGATCCAGTTTATAATGGGAATGGTGTTCCAGACCTGATCACGTAACTGATATATAAATAACGGGAACTGATAAATCCCTGCAAACAGGAACATCCACGCCGTTGTAAGAATTGCCGAATAGATATCGACAATCTTTTTCCCGAATACAGCATAAACGGCAAAACACAGACATGACAGCATCACGAGAATATCTCCGATATTCCAGGCTAATTCACCCTGCCGGTAATTTATGAGTATTACACCGCATATTCCGATAAAAAGTCCTGTTACCAGCTTTTTTGAGATATGTTCCGTCCGGGCGGCAAACGACACAATCAAAATAAATAGCGGTGTTGTTGATGTAATGATCCCCATATTCGTGGCGGTTGTCAGAGACAAACCCCAGATAGCGGTAACCGTATTGAGAAACATACCAAAAAATGCCACGGTTGACATGAGAGGAAGATGAATGCGTTGTATAGAAATAGAACCGCCACGTAATTTTACAACGATAAAAAGCAGCAGAGATACGACGGGAAGACGGAGCCCGTTGAACACAAA
>JAFGMP010000405.1 GCA_016927495.1 Candidatus Latescibacterota bacterium
CCATGATTTTAAAATCAAGTAATCAGGCAAATCAAGCGAATCATGGTTCAGACAATAATACAGGGCACAAGATGTTGTGCCCCTACAAATTTTTTGTCCCTAATCACTTGTACCTTGTACCTGCTTTTCTTTTGAACCTTAAATTTGAACTTTTTTATCAGATGGAGTATTCACCAATTTAGCCTCGATTTGTGTTGTAGATATTCCGCTTTTCAGATGTCCCGGTGGTAGTCGGCGGCAGGTGACAAGTATTCCTCCATTGCTCTTCACAAGCGCTCTTTTTTCCTGGAGCATCGAGTCAGTCGAGGGAACGACATATATATTGGGTTTGAGGCATTCGACCAGAATGGTATGATCCATAATACCGGACTCTTCACTGATTACCACATAGTTGACGCATTCCAGCGCCGCAATCATTCTCGCCCTGAATTTTTCGTCATTAATAGGACGGCTCGGGCCTTTGAGGCTTTTTACTGTCTTATCGTTACCGATGCTTACTAACAGAATATCCCCTTGCAGCTTACAGAAATTGAGGTGCAGGACATGTCCCAGATGCAAAATATCATAGCAGCCGGTTGTCATTACAATTTTTTGACCTGCTTTTGTTGATCTTTTTCTCAGTTTCTCAAGGTCATGATATGTAATAATTTTTTTATCAGTTTTCATAAAATAATAAATTAAACGTTTTCGATTTTGTCAATACAAACTATCTGTGCATCCGGACGACACAGGGAATTGTCCTGTATTATCGTAAGTCCGGTTTCACAAAAAACCGGGTCATACATGAGACAGTTTTTCAATGAATTTTGTATTTTCTTTCTGTAGTATTCCTTTTTCTCTATGTCCTCAAAAATCGCCAGAGCAAATCCTCCACCTCCCGCTCCACCTATTTTATGACCGATAAGGTCATTCCCGCATATATTTTTTAAAACGTTGACGGGTTCGACAATACCCGATTCGATCTCATTTACCATTTCCCATGATTCCGAAAGCAGCGATGCAAATGACTCGATATCGTTCCTTTCCAACAAAGTAAAGCCAAGTTTTGCATTCACGGCGATAGTTTTGAGCATTTCGAGAACTTTACGGTCACGGTTAATATATTTCTGCCTGATCGAGTTTAGGATTTTTACCGCTTTTCTCTGTATTCTGGTATCGATTATCAAAGAAGTTGATGAAAGCTGTTCACACGTGCTTTCAAGATAGGATATTGAATAATTGCATGGCTTTTCAGGTGTGGTTTCAATCAGCTTAAGACCCGGAAACAGGCCGCCGATCTGATCCTGCCAACCACCGCCGCTTTCCATAAGCTGTTCTATCAAAAGTACATTGTTGATTAAACCGTTCAAATGTTCCCGTATGAATCCGGCACCCAGAAAAAAGCCCCACAATCCGGCCAGAATAGAAGCCACCAGCAGACTGCTTCCACCGAGCCCGCTTCCTTTCGGAATCTGGTTTGTAATTTCAATCGATATCCCTGGCCGGTATAATTGCAGGAATTCAAGGGTTTTGCTTATAATCAGATTTTGTTCCGGATGTGTCAATCGGCAACTGTTCTCGGTAACGGAAAATTCCTTGGCCGAGCTAATAGTAATTTTTATCCAGACATCATCATTTCGGAGTGTTTGCTGCTTTCCGCACTCAATTAGTTGCAAAGATGTATTCAATACACAACCGACATTATCGAAATAATATGGCGGAGTATCTGTCCATCCTCCTATAAAATCAAAGCGTGCAGGCGCTGTCACGGTAACGAAACCGTAATGTTTGTGAGGGTCGAATTCAACTCGTTTTTGCCAACAGTCAAGCGTATACATTTTTTATCTGTCCCTGTCCCATGTCCTCAATCCGTAACGGCTGAGATACAGAGGAATATTCCTGAACAATGGATTTTCCTGTTCAATTTCACGAATCATCGCACGTTTTGCGTGAGATAATGAACCGCACAATATAGTTACCGATCCGCCTTCTCCCCCGGCTCCGTTAATTTTCCATCCGAGGGTTCCGTGTTCACGGGCAATTTCAATAACACGCCTTGCGTCTTCACTGATAAGCCCCAAATGGAGCCGCGATTGTGCATCGGTATTGTCGGCCATGGCTTTTCCCAAAGATATAAAATCTCCCGCATACACAGCATCCCTTGATTTTTCAGCCGTTTCGCGAAGATCGTTTAATTTTTTACAGTCCGGCCCGAGATTTTCGAGTTCGCGTATGACACTCTCGTGAATTTTTGATGAACTGTGGGACTTTCCAAGATATATGAGTACAAGCCGCCTCTCAAGTTCCCACCATGTTGAATTCGACACCGTTATTTGCGATACCGACGCGCGCGGGTATTTAAACATCTCAATATAATTGATCCCGCCAAAAGCTGAACAGAGTTGATCCTGAATACCGCACTGCAGGTTCAACATATCCACCTCGACAGAATGGGCGGTATACGCAACCTCATGGGGGGTTAACCGTCCGGGTGTGAGACGGTCAAGAGCGCCGATCAGAGCTACTGTCACCGCAGCGGATGTACCGGTAGATGCTCCACTCGGTGCTTCGGAAAATATGGTCACCTGAAAGGTATATTTTCCCGAGATATTCATTCTTTTGATTGCAGCCTCCAAAAGCGGATGCCTGTCCCAGTCAAGAGCTTCGGGATGCATTACATACTTTTCCCCGAAATTTTCGGCATTAATGATTATATTCTCCCTCACACTATCTTTCGGATAGACTTCGATTTGAACCTCTGCAAATGGATATACGCCTATATTAAATATTTTACCATATCCTGCAAACCATGTATCAGTCCAACCCCCGTTATCACATATCCGGATAGGAGCTACGCTGTTAACTATTCGCAGAGGTTCTTTATTATTTGAATTGTCCATTGCCGGATTATCCTCCGGGTAAGAATGCAAACATGAATAATTGATAATTAAATATAAAGTATAAGACAGCAAGTGTAAAGCATAAGAACCTGTTCAACGATTGTTTTTTTATTGATAATTTGTAATTTACGATATTATATATCAATATATAGACTCGCAAAAGAACCTCTTGTATCATGTATCAAAGTGTATTATTTTTAACAATCATTAGCGGATCAATTTTTTTAAATTGTATGTCCGGATTATTTTTTTCACAAAAATGTATAATAACTACAGTATTATTTAAATATCAAAAACAAAAATAATACGCTTTTATATAACAATTATAAAATTGCTTACGATAACCGTAATGTTATACAGGACTAAACGACCGTGAATTTTAAAAAAACGACAAAAGCGAAAAAGCAGAAGATTCCTCTTAGAATTACCGACACAACACTTCGTGACGCCCACCAGTCACTTTGGGCTACAAGAATGAGAATCAATGATATCATGGAAGTTATCGACATTATTGATTCGGTGGGATATTATTCTCTCGAAATGTGGGGAGGCGCTACTTTTGATGTCTGCCTGCGATTCCTCCGTGAAAATCCGTGGGAAAGACTGCGCATGATTAAATCAAGGGCAAAAAATACCCCATTACAGATGCTGTTACGTGGTCAGAACATACTCGGTTATAAAAACTATGCCGATGATCTGCTCGATCGGTTTATTGCGCTTTCATGTCATAACGGCATCGATATTTTCAGAGTATTTGATGCCCTGAATGACACAAGAAACCTTGAATACGCCATTAAATCCATCAAACGATATGGCGGCCATGTTCAGGGAACACTTTCCTATACTATCAGCCCCTACCATACTGTTGAAAATTATGTAAAAGCGGCGAAAGAACAGGTCGACATAGGTATTGACACACTCTGCATAAAAGATATGGCGGGAATACTGTCACCAATCGGTGCTGAAACGCTTGTTAAGGAATTGACAAAAGCCGTTAATGTTCCGATTCAACTCCACTGCCACTGCTCGAGCGGAATGGCGTATGCAACCTACGTAGAAGGTGTTAGAGCGGGTGCAGGTGCTATAGACTGTGCAATTGCGCCAATGGCCGGTTTTTCTTCCCAGCCCCCTGTGGAAACAATGGTCGCTATATTCAGCGAGACCGAATATGATACAAAACTCGATCTTGAGTCGTTACGGCAAATTTCACGGTTTTTTGAAAAACTTGCCCCGAAAATGAGACCGAGCCATCAACCAATATCCATCATTGATCCCGATATTCTTATCCATCAGATTCCCGGCGGTATGATTTCCAATCTCAGGTCACAGTTAGATCAGCAGAAAGCACTCGACAAACTTGACGAAGTTCTCTCTGAGGTTCCAAGGGTACGAGCCGATCTCGGTTTCCCGCCGCTGGTTACACCAACCAGTCAGATTGTCGGAACTCAGGCAGTCATGAATATCCTCGCTGGTGAACGGTATAAAATTATCCCCAATGAGATTAAAAATTACGTGAAGGGCCTTTACGGCAGGTCACCGGCTCCGATTCACCCTGATTTTGTGAAAAAAATTCTCGGTCATGAAGAGCCGATTGATCATCGCCCGGCCGATGATATCGAACCGATGCTGCCGAAAGCAACTGAAAATCTCGACTCCAGCCTTATAGAACATGAGGAAGATATTATTTCTTATTGCCTGTTTCCGGAACCATCACTCGAATACTTTAAATGGAGAAAACTTCCGCCGAACGAACGACCTGAAACTCCTGTCGAACTGGAACTCAAGGCAAAAGAGGAAGCACCACAAAAAACAAAGATTCCTCCTCCACCCATGCCGCCTCAATACGAAAAAGCAGGACTCGACCAGACCTTTATGTCCCCGCAGGATTATGCCGGTATCAATACGATTATGAAAACGGTGAATTCTCTCGGCATTCAGGAACTGATTATCCGTAAAGGAAGCGAAAGTATTGTGCTTAAAGCCGATGCAAAAGCTAAAGCTCAGTATCAATCTGCAGAATCCGCTGTTAGAGATGAAGAAACACCGATTCAGGCTGTGACTACAACTGTTAAGACAGAAGCTCCGGCGGCGATGTCATGTTCCGTAACCATCAATTCTCCGCTTGTCGGGCAATTCTATATTTCTCCTGCCCCGGGGAAACCACCTTTTATTGCAGTCGGCGATACTGTAAAAGCCGGTAGTACAGTCTGCATTGTCGAAGCAATGAAACTTATTAATGAGATCAATGCACCAGTCGATTGTAAAATTGCTAGTATTCTTGTCGAAGATGGTTCAAATGTTGATAAAGGCCAACCTCTAATCGGTATTGAAGAACTATAGCCTGCGCCTGTGAAAATGAAGTTAGGGCGATATAATGACTTCAGGAAATCTGAACACTAAACATGAAGTATTCACAAAGCTAGAACAATACCGCAACTTCTATGACG
>JAFGMP010000406.1 GCA_016927495.1 Candidatus Latescibacterota bacterium
AGGTGAGGGGAAATATTTATTATTAAATTTTGACAATTCATCTAAAAGATGATTCTCAAAAATTATTATATTTGAACTACTAATAAATTTCTCAAGTTCTTTAGTAATTTTATTTATTTCATTATATAAATCCGTAAAGTTGTATTTTTGAATTTTAACGTTACTTATTAAGACATTAAATTTTGATATATCAATTCCAATAGCATTAATTTCAAGTTCATTTGCTTGCACTAATGTCGTACCACTGCCACAAAATGGGTCTAAAATCACATCGTCTTTTTTAAAATAAACTTCTTTTTTAAAATTATCAGTATGAGTATCTAAAAAATATTCAACAAGTTGTGGTATAAATTTACCTTTATATGGATGTAGACGATGCACGTGTTTTGTTGTTTCAGCTTCTTTGTATTGGTCAAATGATAAAGCCCAATTTAAATCATCCCCTAATTTACCCTTCCATGAAACTTCTCTTTTTCCTAAATATGAATTATAATATTTAATAAGATCATTTTTGTTAATTAAAGTACCATTGTTATTATTAAATTTATTTATTCTACCATATTGTATTAAATATGTTATATTTGATTGTGTAACATTTTTCTTCAAATAATCTGATGCCCATTCACTGGCTTCTTTTATAGTCAATAATTCTTCTACATTTTCAAACATGATAAAATTCCCAATTTACAAATAAATATTTTCACCAACCCAAATAATATATAAATCTTTCTACCATCCCGCAACAGTTTTATCGATTATTTCGTTTGCAAGCATTTTGAGGGCTTCGTCTTTGGCAGAATCCCGTGACTGCCCCTCGCCTGATGCGGCGGAACCCGATGGTACATAGCGTGCCCAGCCCTCCATACGCTTTTGTTCCCAGATCACCTTGTTCTTGACCCGGTCGTAAAATTGTACATCCGCAAGAATCCGAATCTTGAACTGCTCGGCTTTCTCATCCCTTGAAAATGTGTCGAGTTCGTCGATAAATTCGACAATCGTTCCCTGAACAAGAGCATCGGACTGAAATTCGCCGGTGATTTTCATGTTGCCGTCGCTCAGTATGGCATCCTCGATCGCATCGGTCAAATCCTCGACCAATCCAGGTTCGACGGTCTCATTTTCAAAGAGAGGTACTGCCGCAGTCTTGATATGTCCGGGAAGCGAACCCGATACACTGTAATAACTGCATCCGGCACAAAGGGCAATAAGGCATGTTAACGTGAAAAAGCAACGCATTACATCCTCAATTCAAAGTAATATCTGCGGGCGTCACGCTGATCGGCATACGAAGAATTTCCCATATCATCGAGTGGCCAGACAACCTTGGCGTTTAAAAAGGTATTCAGCCTGTAGAAACAGATCATTTTGAGCCTGAGTTCGAATCCGATATCACGTTTTATCGAACCCTCGCGAAGGTGATCCATACTCAGATTTTTGAAATTCCAGGTTTCCCCGGCCTCGAAAAATGCGCTGCCATACAACCGCTGGAAATGGACGCCCAAAAAGTTTTTTGCAATCTTCGGCCTGATCGGAAACACATAATCGAAGCGGCTGTAAAACACTTTTGATCCCCAGAAGGAAAAGTACGGATATCCGGAAAGAATTCTGCCGCCGAGATAATACTTGAGCGGCCAGTTATACCCATTGCCCTCGCCTTTTCTGGTATCTTTCAGTAATATATCCCTGTATCCGATCATGACCGTACCGTCAAACACATGCCGCCAGAATGGCAGTTTCTGGTTTCTCTGGAAAAACGCAAGATACTCGTTCACTTCGAGAGTTTTTGTATACGGTCTGAAATCATCGAGAAATTCATCAGGCTGGTATTGCCCGAGAGCAAAAGAACCGTCGTTATACATCCCCATAGGAACATAATACTGTATCTGCTCGATAAGTGAATCGGCGATTGCAGATTGCATATGTTTGAATCTTAATAAAGCGGCGGTTCCTCGTGGATTTATTTGCATATCTGCCGCAGGTTCCATATCGTAATAGTTATAACTTATTGAAACTTCTTTGCTATTAAAGTATTCCAGATCGGTGAAAAAGTTATAGGTGCTTACAAACGTACTCCTTGCGCCCGAAACCTCATCGGTAATGTCTGTTCCGTTAACCAGAAACGTCGAATAATCCCTGACGTTCTCGTTACGTCTCAGTGTTTCATAATACTGCCTGTATCCCGCATCAAACATAATGTTGTGACGGGGAGCGAGAGGCATGTGAATCCCCAGATTATAATATCGGAACTCGTGCCGGTATACATCGTCGATGGAGATTTCCTGATCCAGATCATTCAGTACATTTGCATATCCCAGATCAGGCATATCCGCAAAATATGTCGTATCAGCCACACCGTTGAAACGGCCGATGAGGTTATGTATCTCCGACCTTGCTGCGCGGGCATATAATGTCGGTGAGTGCGTATAGGTGCTCGATGTTATAGGCACCAGCCTTCGCTGATAATAAATGTCGACCGAATTATTAAGGGATACATCCTCTTTGAGATTTTTACCCACACTACCGCCGAGAATCATGGCATCCTGCCCTAATAAATCGGAAATATATATTTCGGCCCCGGCATTGAAAACATTCAAACCGAAACTGCTGCCGATGAATGACGGACCGATATTGAAAGTGGGGACTATGGCATTAACGATTCTTTTGCGTGCAAAAGGTTGAAGAGTAAAATGCTTCGATAACTCAAACTCTTCAGGCTGGACAATATAGTCACGGTCTTCGACAATTGCTTTTGTCTCTTCGAGTTCGTTAGTAACCAAGATACGATAAATTGAAAAGTCACGGGCTTTATATCCTGCATAATAAACATCGCCATTACTGCTCACAGCCGGGCAGAATGCGCCGCCGTAAACATCGGTCAGCCGTATGGCTTTATCGGTTCTGAAATCGAGTTTGTACAGATTAAAAACACCCGTCCTGTCAGAGGAATACACAATACCGCTGCCATCGGGCAGAAACCGCGGGTCACGCTCATCATATTGAGAAGCGAGCAAAAGTTCAAAATTGCTGTTTTCGGCGAATGATGTAGAGTCTGAGAATGTCGATGTTGAATCTTCGAGGTCCCAGCTGTATCTGAATGCTTCGGCATCGGCATCGATTATACCGATATCTCTGTCCAGATTCTGTTTGTACACGCCAAATACGATTTTTTTGCCATCCGGTGAAAAGGATGGTCTGTAAAACTGCCTACCGTCATGAGTCAATGTCAGATATCGCA
>JAFGMP010000407.1 GCA_016927495.1 Candidatus Latescibacterota bacterium
ATATTATCACGATTGAGAACTTTCCCCATTGCTTCTATGATTTGCTGTCCTGTAGCAGTAACATGGACTTGCTTACGTGGTATATTGTCAAGACCTTTTTCAATTAACCGTGAAAGTGTAATACGGTCAATTTTACCTGAGGGTGTAAAAGGCATTTGATCTATCTGAAAAAACATATCAGGAATCATATGGGATGGCAAAATTCGTTTGATGTTGTCACGTAATTCCTGCGGATCAGAATCACCTACATAATATGCGCATAATGTATTATTGCTGTCGGCATCAGTACGAAGAACTACTGCACATTCACTGATCTGAGGTACTGATGAAATAGCAACTTCTATTTCACCGGTCTCGATACGAAATCCCCGAACTTTAATCTGGAAATCGCGTCTTCCGAGAAAAAGGAGGTTTTCATCATTTCGCCAGCATCCCAGGTCACCTGTCCGGTAAAGCTTATCTCCGGAACTGAATGGATTGGGGACGAAACTCATCCGGGTCAGATCTTTCCTGTTGAGATAGCCTCGCCCGACACCAACACCACCGATACAAATCTCACCAATTGCACCGACCGGAAGCGGATTAAGAGCGTCGTCCAGCACATACACCTGTTGGTTGGGTAACGGCCTGCCAATCGGCGCTATATCCAAGTTTTCATTATTTGAACTGCCAACATAAAAAAATGTGGAATCGATAGTTGTTTCGGTGGGACCATATACGTTGGTTAAAGCTGCATTCGGAAATACCTTGTCTATACGGTCCACAAGAGTATGTCTCAGAGCCTCACCTCCAAGAACCACTCGCTTAAGTGTATCACATCTCGTTCCGCAATCAACAATAAGACTGCACAGACTTGGTGTCCCGTCGAGCAGGTCAATGTGGTCCGTTTTGATAAACCGTGTTAAAGCAAAACCATCCAGGCGTGTCTCTTCATCAACGACACATACGGTATCACCACGACACAGCGATGGATAAAAGGCACGTCCCGAAGCATCGAAGACATAGTTTGCTATAAATGCTATCCTCAGCGGATTATCATGTTTATCAAGTACACTGTTTGTGTAACCCTGAATGAAATTTGATAACTGCCGGTGTTCGATCATGACACCCTTTGGCTTACCGGTTGATCCCGATGTATAAATGATATAAGCGACATCATCCGGTTCAGGCCATTTTTTCGGTGTTTTAACAGACATTTGCCGTGTGATAACCTCTTCTGCATCGATAACGGTTATGAAATCATATCTCTTTAATCGGGTGAGACTTTTACTGTCGGCAATAACAACAGAGCAGCCACAGTCTTCGAGAATAAAACGGATACGTTCATCGGGATATCCGGGATCGAGCGGTACAAATACAGCCGATGCTTTCATAATTCCTATGATACTTGGAATCATAGTCCGGTTTCTTCCGGTCATTACAGCAACAGTATCACCCGGTTGTATTCCGGCTTTTTCTATAAGGTCATGCGAGATTGTATCGGATACTTTATCTAAATCCCGGTAAGAGAAATTGCCGTCAACAGCTTCAACTGCAGGCCTTTCCGGCGTTTCAGCGACCTGAGCGGCAAATAATTCCGGAAATGTCATTGTACATTGATCTAATGTTTTACCGATGGGCAAACGGTATAACACAGTATCCAATATCTTTTTTGGCAATAGTTGAATCATAGCAAGAGGAGAATCGGGGTTATCCAACACTGTATCCGTCAATTTAAGTAAAGAATCACGTATAAGCTTTACATTTTCATCTTCGATTACTGTAGCGTTGTATTTTAGTAAGCACTCTAAATTTTCGTCTGCATCCACCACACAAACGAGATCATAGTCCGTATGACCGGACAGGGGACTTTCAGGAACTATCGTAAGGTTGTCGTCACCCCTGTTCTCAATCATTTCAGCAGGATAATTCTCAAAGATTAATAGATGGTCGAACAGGTTACCCCGGGCTCCCGAAAAGCTCTGAACTTCAGCCAGCGGCATATGCTGATGTTGCATGGATTTCCGCAGAAATTCACCCATTGAATTCAGTGCTTCCCTGAATGTAACAGTCAAATCCAGTTGAAATCGCACCGGTACTGTGTTGATGAACAACCCGATAATCCTGTCGCTGCCGGGAAGTTCCGGCGGGCGGCCTGATACAACAGTACCCCAAACGATATCCCGTTTGCCGGAAAGACGGCTTATGACGGTTCCCCATAGTGTCTGAAATACAGTGTTAAGAGTGATTCCCAACTCGGCAGCCATACTCCTCAGACGGTTTAATCGTTCACCTGAAAGTGTGAAAGTTTCCCTGTTAAGATCAAATTGTCCTTCCGTTAACTGTGTACGCTTCATCCATGATGTTTCCCGGCCCGGTTCATAGCCCTCCAGAGCAGACTTCCAATATGATAAACCCTCATCCGTATTTAGTCCTGAAAGATACCGTACATATCCGCTGAACGATGGTACGGCAGCAAGATTTGGTCTGCGACGGTTACGAATGGCATGGTAACATTCGAGCAATTCATCGTGTAGTATACCCTGACACCAACCATCCATTATAATATGATGAAAGGTCATTACGAAAAGATGTTGTGCAGTTGAATACCGGAACAATTTGAGACGAAACAACGGCGGGCTCTTCAGATCAAATCCTGACGCTAACTCTTCTTTACAGTATTGATCAATTTTGGCATTACGGTCAGATTCGGAGTTTTTTGAGAGATCGCACAGCGGTATTTCGATGTTGAGGTGTTTGAGCACTATCTGAAGCGGTCGGTCGGTTCCCTCGGTTACAAACAGAGTTCGCAGAGCCTCGTGACGATCAACTATCATAGACCATGCTTTTTGGAAGTCTGGTTTATCCAGAATCCCGTTCACCCATAAACGGGACTGCATGATGTATGCACCGCTGTTTCCGGACGCAAGTTGCCGGTAGAGCATACCCTCCTGAAGAGGCGTAAGAGGAAAAATGTTTGATACATTGTTTTTATCTACCATAATAACTTAAATATTCTCAAGGAAGCTATCGACACCGCCGTCACCGAAATCATCATAATCGAATTTCATTATGCGGCATCCTTTGGTACGTTTTAGCCATTCGCGGAACAGTTCAAGCAGAAGTTTAGCCTCTGAATCAGTTAGGCATCCGGAATCATATGTCAGGTTTATTTCAAGTGTATCCCCAATGGCGAAAAGTACAAATTCCAATATCTGTCCCAGACGGTTTTCAGGGCTGACAGTTAACCCAAGATTTTCGTTGACCATTGAGAATTTACCTTCTTCACCCTCAAGACGTCCCAGATAATTGAAGGAGATGTCCATGGTGGTTTCAAGTTCAGCATGTCCTCCCAAATATCTTAGTACTCCGTAACCTAATCCACCGTTAGGTACATTTGCCAATTTTGTATGAATGTTTTTGAATGCAGCCTGAATATCCGATTCGCATTCAAGATTGAACGGCCATATCGTGGTGAACCATCCCACCGTACGGGTTATATCGATTCCGGAATCTTCTATGTTCCGCCCATGACCTTCAAGCAGCAGGCGTATCCGATTGCAATTCTTCCATTCTTTGAGTGCGCAGCCAAGTCCGGCAATCATCCTCGCCATTGGTTCAAAGGATATACCTTCGTCGAGTATGTCTGTGACATCTCTGCCGGTCAGCTTTCCAATAATTGTCACCATGATACCTTCTTCGGCATCAGAACCCAGAATGTCGCATTCGGTATTAACAACGCTCTGCCAATAAGGTAACTCCCCATCAAAATCACCTGATTTCAATTTATTATGTATCGTTTCCGCCCAATGGATATATGAATGAGTTTTTGACGGCAGATGAACAGGTTTTTTATCACGTGCCATTAAGTAGGCGCTTTCAAGGTCACGGACGATTATTCCCCATGAGAACGCATCCACAACCAGATGGTGAGCAACCAGAAGTAAACGGACGCCATCTTTATGCATGAACATTACGGCTCTGAACAGCGGCCCGGTCTTCAGGTTGAAATTCGTATGCACCTGTTCAACTGCTTCGAGCATAGCGATATCCTGATCAGGATTCTCCCGCAAATCTATAAGTCTAACCTCAAATAGAGTGTTGTCAGGTAAAACGGAAAAAGTTCCGTCATCGGAAATCAGCCTGAGTGCATCATGATGTTTCCAAATGGCACTCAGTGCGAGTTGTATGGATGAAAAATCAATTTCCGCTTCACTTTTCAGCATCACAGCCTGGTTAAAATGTTCGGGATTGGTGATTACAGTTTGTTTAAACCATTCGAGAATCGGCGCTGGTTTAACCGCACCGGAAACAGGTTCCTGAGGCATATTCTGCCGCAAAGGTTTCATCGCACGGGCCAGATCTGCGATCACCGGAGTCTCAAAAAAATCCGCCGCTGTAAGCGACCACCCATTTTCACGCAGACGTGACACCGTCTGAATTGCACGTATCGAGTCACCTCCGGCTGAAAAGAAGTTTTCCTCTACACTCAGGGTCTGATTACCGAGTACATCCCGGATGACAGACGTAAGGGTAATCTCCTCATCAGACAGTGCTTCACGGGAACCTGATTCTTTCGATACCACAGGTTCCGGCAGGGCTTTCCGGTCGATTTTTCCGCTTGATGTCAAAGGCAATGAATCCATTTTAGTAAAGAAATGCGGCACCATATACCGCGGTAGAATTTCCAGCAGGGAAACCCGCATATCTTTTTTATCAGCCAACCCTGTATAATAAGCAGCCAGCCTCGAGTCTTCTGCTTCACCAACCGTTACAACACAAACATTTCCAACCCCTTCTATTCTGCGCATTACCGATTCTATCTCTCCCAGTTCGATACGATGCCCGCCAATCTTTACCTGATTATCAGCCCGGCCGAAGAACAAAAGGTTTCCATCTTCTTCCCATCGGGCAATATCGCCCGTCATGTACATACGTTTTTCAGGTTTAAACGGATGTGGAACAAACATTTCCGATGTTAATTCAGGGAGATTCAAATAGCCGCGTGCGAGTCCGCTGTCTGAAACACACAGTTGCCCCGGAACACCAACAGGTGCTTGATTCAAGTTACGATCGAGCACCATAGCTTCGGTATCACCCACCGGGTCACCGATAGGTATTCCAAACGGGTATTCTTTTGTCGGATCAACGATATAAGCAGAAGTGCACACGGAATCTTCCGTTGGGCCGTAACCATTGACATAGGTGAGTTCGTGGCCATAATGAAGAGCATCTCCGACATCTGCAGCTTCACCTGCCGTAAACAGTACGCGGATACCCTTCAGTTTCACTCTTCCGAGACGGCGCAGGTATGCCGGAGGCAACAGAGTGAAAGTAACTTTTTTTTGTTCGAGCAGTTCAAAGTATTTATCGGTGTTCTCAATTGTCTCACGGTCGGCAACAACCAGAGAAGCGCCGCTGAGTAAGGCACAGAATATTTCATACAGACTGGCATCGAATGAAAGAGAAGCAAACTGGGTAAACCGGTCTTTTGAACTTAAAGAAACGCGCTCTTTCAGGTCGCGGGCACGGTTTACAAGGCCAATGTGCGGTAATAATACTCCTTTGGGATTTCCGGTCGAACCGGATGTATAAATAATATATGCTTCACTATCGTGACTAACATTCGGTAACGACGCCGTAGCCTGATAATTTTTGACATCGGTTATATTCAGACACGGTAAAGCATCATGAATGTTTTCCGTTAATTCATCAGTTGTAATCACGGCTTTTGCCTTGCAATCTTTGAGCATGAACCTGATTCTCGGAGGCGGACTATCATCAGCGATAGGGACATACACACATCCGGCTTTAAGAATACCGAGTATTAAAAGCGGAATATCCGGTCCACGGTGCATATGGACGGCAATGCGGTCTCCTATGGTATAACCGTTCGTAAAGAGCATTGCGGCAATACGGTTCGCTTTTTGGTCAAGCTCTGCAAATGACATCAAAGAACCATCATCGAGTACAAGAGCGCATGAATCGGGCTGTTCCGAAGCGACACGTTCAAATTCACCATGTATTGTAGTATCGTCATAGTTACGCGGCCGTGGACGCTGGAATCGTTCAATCATACTTTTTTCCGCAGGATCCAGAATATCCAGGCTGTAAATAACTGTATCGGGTTGTGAAAGACCATGATTTAACAGTGTATTGAGATTGGAAACCATTCGCCGTATACGGCTTTCATGGAAAATTGCCGAATCATATTCAATCTCAAGTGAAAGCCCGTCCGAAGAAAGACTGAAGTGAAATACCATATCATACTTGCTGATACCAACCTCAATATCAAAAGATTCAAACCTGAGACCCTGATCGTGTTGAACATCACTATAATCCTCAACAAGCGTAATTCCTACATCCGAGAATGGCGCTCGGGAAAGATCGTTCCGAACATCCAGTTCAGTAGCGAGCAAATCAAACGGATATTCGCGGTTTGCCATTGCAACGTCAACCTCCTCTGCCGCTTCATCTGTCAGTTTTTTAAACGATGAATCATAGTTCACTGATCCGCGAAACAACACGGTATTGGTAAAATCACCGGGGAGTTTTTCAAGTTCAGGCCGTCCCCGAAGAGTAAGAGGTGAGTTCAGGATGATTTCAGACTGTCCGGTATAACGAAAAAGTAGTATCCTGAGGCCTGAAAGCAGTATGGGGAATATGGTATAATCATATTTTGATGTAAAATCCCGTAATTTTATGAGAAGTTCTTCAGGGAACCTGTATGAAAGTGTGGCTCCAAGATAGTCTCTGCGCGATGGTCTCGGAGCATCCAGAGGTAATTCGAGCCGTGGCAAAACTCCTTTAAGATGCTCAAGCCAGTAGTGTCGCTGCTTTTCAAGCTCATCTGTTGTGAGACGTGCATTCTGCCATGCTGCAAAATCACGATATTGAAGTTCAGGTTTCACAAGAGGTAACGATGACAGAGAACCATCTTTGATTGTATAATAAATCGTCATTGTTTCGTTCAG
>JAFGMP010000408.1 GCA_016927495.1 Candidatus Latescibacterota bacterium
GAATCCTTTGATGAAATGACCAATCTTCCCATACGTTTTAGGGAGGAAATAAAATTTTCATGTACCATCGGAGCGGTCAAAAAACTTGATGAGTTCTCATCTTCTGATAATTCCACCGATAAATTCTTGTGGGAACTTCATGACGGTCACCGCATAGAAAGCGTTATTATTCGAGATGAAGGCCGGATCACAGCCTGTATATCCTCACAAGTAGGCTGTAAGATGGCCTGTACTTTTTGCCGCACCGGGAGTATGGGATTTAAACGAAACCTTACAAGCGGTGAAATTGTCGATCAGCTCATTAAAATGCGTACTATCCTGAAAATACAAGGCGAGGATATTACCAACATTGTTTTTATGGGTATGGGTGATCCGCTTGATAATCTCGATGCAGTTTTAAAATCGATTAAGATAATAAACATGGAAACAGGGCTTTCAATAGGTATGCGAAAAATAACGGTATCAACTTGCGGAATTGTTCCGGGCATCTACCGCCTCACCCGTGAATTTCGCAGAATCGGCCTTGCAATTTCTCTTAATGCAGTTGAAGACAGCGTGCGTACCATGCTGATGCCGATTAACCGTCATTATCCTCTTGAACAACTACTTAAGGCATCAAAAGAATATGTTAAATTGACAAAAAGACGTATCACATTCGAATACATTTTAATTGCTGGTGTCAATGATTCTGTTGAACACGCAAAAAAACTATTGGAACTTGCACGGAAAATTCCCTGCAAAATCAACTTGATCATATTTAACGAATTCGATGAATCTCCTCACAATTCTCCGACAGAAGACAAAGTCGCAGCATTTCAAAACGTACTTGTAAACGGACATATTACTGCATTTTTAAGAAAAAGTAAGGGTACGGATATTCTCGCTGCTTGCGGTCAACTTGCCACGAAGAACAAACAGGAATGAAATCATCGACCGTTGTTCTGCAAACTTGAGCATACTTTTCTTTACAGAAAATTATGTATTATTTGCATCGATATGAAAGAGAATGATTGTGAAAAAAACATGTCGGCTTTTAGGTTAGCGGCGGTAGATGCCCGGAACTGAATACCGCAATCAGAGGAGTCGCAAAAGCCGGTTTGAGTACAATCACATTATCAAAAACTATCGACAACGATATTGCGGAGACCGACGTCTCATTTGGTTTTGACACGATCCTGTAAATTACAACATATCAGGTGGAGGTATGATGAAGCGAAGAGATTTTATAGAAAAGGCAGGTATTGCGGGTTCAACAGGAGCTTTGGGAACTGTTTTACATCCATACTTTGCAGGGGCTCAGAAAAAATCCGATCCGAAACGTATCCTAAATTTGAAGGGTGAATATTATCGTCATTATCCTGTGGATTTTTCACGTGATAATGAAGGTGCGCTGGGATTTAAAAGCTGGGGACAATCGATCGAGATAGCTGTGCCCGCTGATGAAACAGCTCTTCTACCCATGCATATATGGAATATCGGTTTGTCGAAAGAATTACCTTTTACGTCTCAGGGTCCCGCAGGAGGTGTAATGGATATGCTTGAATGGGCAAGCCGTTCCGCTCCGATAATCCGAACCGAAATACCTACGGTACTTTCGGCAACCCGCACTGCAAAAATTCCCATCATCCATATTGCCTCTTCAGAAAGCTACGCAGCAAAATATCCCGGATATAAAAAGTCAGTAAAGATTGCCGGTACTGAACCCCGGGGGCTTTCAAAAGCGCCGGAACATAATGAATATCCATCTGATTCTCTCAAAAACGAACTTATCTTCGGCAAACGTTTTGCCGATTCCATCGATTACTATTCGAAACATATCGACTTTCCGGAACAGGCTAAACCGCTCGACAGCGAATACGTTGTTACAACGACGCATCAGCTTACCGAAGTTCTCAGGAATCTGGGAGTATGGAACCTTATTTATATCGGTTTTGCCATAAATTGGTGTTTGTGGTTTTCCCCTGGCGGAATGAGTGATATGTCGCGGCTGGGATATCGCTGTAACTGTATCCGGGAGGCTGTCACTGCCGTGGAAAATAAAGAATCGACTCATGGAGAATTCAACAAACAGCAGGCTCTCTGGCGGACAAGCCTTATGTTCGGATTTATTCACAGTAAAGAGGATTATCTCTTTGCTTGCAGGAAAGTATACACAGGATAAAAGCAGACTGTTTTTACATGTTTTGGTGACGTTCGAGCATTTCAATGAATGCCTGGAGGCGTATTTTGGTACGTTCGTCAACTTTTCCCGGCGCTTCACCCTCAATGGTAAGGATGGGGACAGAAATTTTTTTCCGTACAACCAAGTCTTCTATATGACGATGGCAGAAACTCTGCACATAGTGTACAATCCCATGAATCCTGCGGCGATTAATCTCTCTTTGAATATACTTAATACGATTAAAAATATCGTAAGGATAGGTATAGCTGTGATATTGATCGACAATATCTCCATCACGATTGATCATTGAAAATTGTCGTTGAATCTCATTAAATACAAAATGTGCCTCAAAATCATTTGCAACATCATATAAATCATCAAGTATTGGGGGTACTCCGATATATCCCAGTCGCAGGACATTAGAAATGGGCTTTCGTTTCGATGCTTCATCGATAAATGTGGTGAGATCGTGTGCAAATCGCTCATAATCGCTGTTAAAATCACTTGAAGAAACAAGCCACAGATGATTTTCAGCGCCGGTAACCCGATTTTCATTCCAGGTCATAGCATCGAGAAGATCGAGTTGTTTACGTATTGGTTCGATTTTTTTACGAAAAGTTTCGGCGTGTCCAATATCTGTCCCGAGTTTTTCGGCTAATGAACAGATTTCGCGTCTAAGCGCTTTTCGGTTTCGGTCATACGGATATGCAAATGGAATAGTTTTGATTCCGATCAAAGCAAGCGTTTCCATGAGCGCATGGGTATTCGAACAATCCCCTTGCGTAACTGCAACAATTGTTTGTATGTCATTCATTTCCGAAAGCGCACCATAAATACCCTTTATCCATGAACAGACATTTCTTGGATATCCGTCATATTCAGCTTTTTGTATGTACTTGTCTCGGAGTTTTGAGGTAATGAAGATGTTATTGAGATCTACCGGAACAGCACCGGCTGCCCAGATAATCTCGGATGGAACAGTCGTTGTGATACCTATGCGTGGCACCTTTACCGGTCGCTTTCTTTGCAGGTATCGAAATGACCTGTGACGATTACCGATTCGAGATTCATAACATTATCACGCACAATCTGACCCTTTAATGATTTTTTGTTACCCGAAAGATCAGCCACCTGAATAACAAATTCCCTTGTCCCGGACATCGTATTTTTATGTAATGCTTCATAAAATTCTTTCAAAACAGGAATATCAAAAATCTTAAAACCTCCTGCGGGTATTTTTTGAGGCAAAGCCGAATCGAAAAACCTGGCAAAACAGCTATTAACATATTGTATATTAAGTTTTTCGTTAAAAATACATATCGGTACATCCAATTGTTCAAGCAACCGTTCCATAGAGCGTTTTTGTGAAGAGATTTTCTTTGTCTTAATTGTGTCGTAAAGCTGCAATCGGTTAAGCATTTGATTATAACTCATTACAAGATCTCCGATTTCATCATTCGTGTGCGTTTCCGCCTGAACTTTATAATCGCCTTTTTCGGCAATTTTCAATGTACGGTGAAGAGATGTAATCGGCTTAACAATATATCTTGGCAAATAGGTTACCATCATGATACAAAAAATCCCGGTTATAAAAAGTACAGTGACGATATTACGTACCGCTCGTGCTTCTATCCTTCGGCTTTCTTCTTTGTGAAACTCCATGTTTCCCCAACTTATTTTCGCGAGTTGCTGTGCGCTTTTTAATAATTCAAGTCTGGAATTTTCGAGATTTTCCTGGATGTAATAAGGCTGTTCGGGTTGTTCTGATGATGCAGAGTTTAAAAAAAGATCGTACGAAAAGCTGTCCAGTTTTTCATTTATTGCGGTCAGAACAGAATCTCTCTCTGTGAGAGTGGCATTATCGAGCGTATCTACCATTTGGCGATACACCTTTTGAAAATCACTGAAGTTGTGATCCACTTTCGACCGGATTTTTTTTAAAATTTCCTCTCTCGGTGCGTTTTTCGACACATGTTCGACAACCATATCGAAAGTGTTCGAATATATGTTGAGATAGTTTGATAACTCTCCAATGATATATATATCTTCTTCGGCAACAATGTTTCCCGCTTCATGGATAATTTTACGGACTTCATAAATATTGGTTTCGATATTTTCCTTTTCTTTATCATTTCCGAACATACGGTAATTGCGTTCATCACGCCGTATATCACGCATAATAATGGCAACATCCGTTGCCATTCTGCCAAGTTTCACATCTCGTTCAGTAATAGTATCAATATTACTTAAAATGGCTGAAAAATAAAAAAGCGACATCAACACGACCGGGAGAATGATCGTAAAACTAAACAAAATAGCAAAAGTAATTCTTCGCCTGATTGAAAGACGTCCAAATATTTTTTTTAATTTTCCAACCGGATGTTTTTCATGTTGTCTATTCAAGCACTACTCCCGTGATATAAACGTCTCTATATCGGCTTTCATACCGACAAGCACAAGAATATCACCCTGTTTTATTGCTTCGGTTGCAGATGGCAGACTAATATTTTCTGTCTCCATGTAAACTTCGCCTGACTCAGTAACGTTTGCCTTTTTACGCTGTATTCCTACAACAAGAAGTCCGAAATTACGGCGAAAATCAAGTTCGATGAGTGTTTTGTTATAAAACTCGGGACGTGCTTCAACCTGAAAAATTGTATGGCCGTCCGGTAATGCTATATGTTCCAGTACTCCCGGAGAAATCAGGTTACGTGCCAGTTGATCAGCAATGTTTATCTCGGGTGATATTATACGGGTCGCGCCGATTTTTTCGAGAATTTTTCCCTGTATATCCCCCGCCCTTCTCGCTATAATATTTTCTATCCCCAATTCTTTCAGGATTGCGGTCGTAAGTATACTTGCTTCCCAGTCTTCACCAATTGCCACTATTGCTGCTTCAAGGCCGTCAAGATTCAAAGACCGTAATGCATCTTCATCGGTAGAATCAAGATTAACAGCGCTTGTTACAAAATCTTTCACTCCCTCAACAAGATTCATATTTCTATCGATTGCTATAACTTCCGCTCCCTTATCAGTCAAAGCTTTTGCAAGCTCATACCCGAACTGTCCCAATCCTATGACGAGAAAACGCTTCATTGGTTTATTCCGATTTTAGACTTTTAATTGAACAATCAGTTCTTTTATTATGGTGTGATTTTAAAACCATGTGTATTGGGTAAATTAAAATTTTTCACCCTTATTATTAAAATACAATATTATTCAACCGACTGCAATACGGGTGGTTGGATATTCAATTTTTACCTTTTTTGCCTCCCCGAGCGCGAGCGCAACTGTCAATGGGCCGAGTCTTCCTGTATACATCAGAATTATGATAAGCAGTTTACCTGTTGTATCCAGATGATTTGTCATTCCTGTAGACAATCCCACTGTGCCGATAGCTGAAACTGCTTCGAAAATTATATCGATAAAATCTCCCTGCTGTGTTGTCAGCAATATAACACATATGATTAACAGCAAAGAAAACGAAAACAGAAAAATAGCAATGGCTTTATATACCGTTTGATGAGGAATTGTACGCATATGAATTTCGACCTTGTTCCTCGAAGTCAGTATCGATTTGATTGTGAGCAGCAACACTGCAAAAGTTGTCGTTTTTATGCCACCCCCTGTTGATGAAGGTGATGCGCCTATGAACATAAGAATCATACCGATAAACAGCGTTGTTTCACGTAAATCAGAAATGTCAATGGTATTAAATCCGGCAGTCCGGAGCGTAACTGATTGAAAAGCAGCCGCAAATAACTTATTTATTGAAGAAAGATCGAGCATGGTATTGTCAAATTCGAAAAAGAAAAATGATAAAAATCCGACTGCCAGTAGCGCCCCCGTTGTTGAAATGACTAATTTAGTATGAACTGAAACACGTTTCCATTGAATTGTTAAAGGATTGAACTTCCGTGAATTTTTAATCAGATCGGATATTACAACAAAACCGAGGCCTCCGGCGATTATCAAAACCATAAAAACCCCGTTGATGTAATAATCATTGACATAACGTTCAAGATTCATGGTATTAAGACTGAATCCGGCATTGCAGAATGCTGATATTGAATGGAATATAGAATGGCTGAGGGCCTCTCTTAAACTCATCTCCGGAATCCATTTTACAAAAAGGAGAAACGCGCCTAAACACTCAAAAAATAGTGTGATTTTTATAATCTGCACAATGAGTTTATACATTCTGACTGTGCTGGTCTGATCGAGAATGCCGCGCATTTGTTCTTCCTGTCGCAGTCCCAGTTGTTTACCTAAAATCATTGTATATAATGTTGATAATGTCATGATACCGAGACCGCCGATCTGAATGAGTGTCAAAATGACTAATTTTCCGAACAAGCTGAAATAGTGCCCCGTATCTTTAACAATGAGCCCGGTAACGCATGTAGCTGACGTTGAAGTAAAAAACGCGTCGATAAATCTTGTTCCGTCACCGTCAACCGTTGCAGCCGGAAGCATAAGAAAAACAGTGCCGGTCATGATCACACCAAGAAATGACAATAGGAGTAAACGTGCGGGATTGAGCTTTATTTGCGCCATGAAACCCATCAGACCTATCTTTTTGAGAAAACCGATGCATAACAATATGACTACTCTTATTGAAACAATGCTACCTCCGACTGATACAGGTAAAAACATACCCAAAAGAATTATTGACAGAAAAATGTCGGGGATCATCTCTCTCAGTTTCCAACCGGTTTGATAAATCCGAAATGCCACTCTGATTAAAAAAAAGGCAATCAACGCCGTATAACCCGATCTGATAAGCAACTGGAAGATACCTGGCAGAGAATACATGAATCCTTTTACCAGAATTGTCTCGATCATGCCCAAAACAGATAAAAAAGAGATTAACGAATCGAGCATTTGAATAATTTTATTCATATATATCATTCTATTACTTGAACGGTTGAATTGATTTACTAATAAAAGACAGGTGAATGATA
>JAFGMP010000051.1 GCA_016927495.1 Candidatus Latescibacterota bacterium
CAACTCGACCGAAGCGACCGATGCGGCAAAAGCTGCGCTGAATTATCCGATTCCTGCCAATAATAATGACAGCGTCTGGGATATTTTAAAAGATAAATTAGCGCCGAGACTGCCTTCTTCGGGAACGATTGCAACAACGAGCGATTGTGGTACACCTGAAGCGGAATGTGTATACCAGCAAACGAATAGCAGTAGTTATGTTACTGTTATTGACATAACAGGTTCAGGGATATTATATGATATAATGTATAAAGCTGGCTGGGCACAGCAAGGTATAAAAATTACAATCGACAATCATGTATCAGAAATTACTTATGCGCCAGATTATGGATATTCATTAAAACGAAATCTTGTTAATAACTCAAACTTATTTACACTTTCTGCTCAAGATGATGTCGTTCCAAAACAATTAGATTATTGGTTTCAAGATTCATTAAAAATCGAATTTAGAGGATATGGTGTTCATTGTAAGGTAATTTACGGAGTAGTTTAAGGAGATTAATCATGGCAAGTTACAAAATTCAATTATCAGTCTCACAAGATAAAGCTCTTCAAAAAATCTCGAAAGAAGTTGAAAAAACACCACAGGAATTGATCGACGAACAGGTTTCTTATTACATTAAAAAGATGCTCCAAACAGAAGCAGAGTCACAGGGTTTGAATATATCGGGATTCCATGATCTTATATCCGATGAAAAACAGGCTGAATTTCTCGCGCGGCTGCTCAACGCCAAAGAAGACCTGCTCAATGAACTGAAAGGGTAATGATTTACCCGGTTACCACCCCCAAAACAGACGTAGGGGCAGGATATATGCTTGCCCCTGCGTTTTTCATGAAATTTCCGTTATGATTAATAGGGAGTATAGAAATATGAATCTTGATATTCCTGATTTCCATGATTCCCTCCAATATTAATCACTGTTTTACCATTTCATATACTGCCGTTTTTTATTAATTTAAATCGAAAGCTTATTTTATGAGTTTAATTGACATATCGTTTTTTTGTCGTTTCGGAACATATATGAAATTACAGCCCGAACTTTCGTGAAAGGGAACTCATGATTTTTTTCTTGATAGCATTCAGCATTCTCTCAGCTTTTTACGGTTACATCGGGTGGAGATTGATTATTCCGGCCGGATTAAGTATGCCCTGGAACCTGGTTTTATGGATTGTTCTTTTTCTTTTCATGCTCATGCCGTTTATATCGATTTTGATACGGATTGCCGGGTACAACCCAGGCTGGATCAATATATTTTCGTGGATTGCATATCTGAGTCTCGGATTTTTTTCGCTGGTTTTTGTTTTTTTATTCGCCCGCGACTTTGTACAGTCTGTGGTGTTTATTCTTCAAAAGGCTGCTGGAATCGCGTATAGTTTCATTAATCCGGAGGTTCAATCACCCGACCCTGTTAATCCCGACAGACACCGGTTTCTGGTCAATGCATTCAATATGGTTACTCTGGGCGCCGCAGGATTATTGTCGGGATATGGATTGTATGAAGCCCGGCGCAGCCAGAGAATTGTCGAGGTTACTATTCCCCTGAAGAATTTGCCCCATGACCTCGATGGTTTCAGAATCGTCCAGATTACCGATATCCATGTCGGGCCGACCATCAAACGCGGTTATGTTCAAAAAATTGTCGATAAGGTCAACAGCCTTGAAAAAGATACAATAGTACTGACCGGAGATCTTGTCGATGGTCTCGTTCAAAACCTTCGTGATGACGTCGCTCCACTTGCCGAACTTTCGGCGCCCGGCGGTATGTATTTTGTGACCGGGAATCATGAATACTATTCCGGTGTCGAAGCATGGATCGAGGAAGTCAAACGTCTGGGATTCACCGTATTGCTCAATGAACATACAATCCTGAAGCATGGTGATGGCCGTATTCTTCTGGCAGGTGTAACCGATTTTGACGGCGGCCATATGAACAAAATTCATGTATCGAGCCCCGAGGCCGCACTGTCCGGCGCGCCGCCGAATGATGTAAAGATTCTTCTGGCGCATCAGCCCCGTAGCATATTCAAGGCCTCACAAGCAGGATTCGACCTTGTGTTGTCCGGCCATACCCACGGAGGTCAGTATTTCCCGTGGAATTATTTGGTATACCTGCAGCAGCCGTATAATTCAGGCCTCCATAAGCATGACAATACATGGATATACGTAAGCAAGGGAACCGGTTACTGGGGACCGCCGTTACGTATAGGAAGGCCATCGGAAATCACGGTAATAACGCTTTCCGCAGTAAGTTTTGAATAAAAAAAGAATAATTTATGATAATAATATGCTATATTGAATTATTGGAAGTTATGAACCAATATGGCATAGGAAATATCGAGTGAAATTAAGCGAATTGGTTAGGGTGCTGGAAGAAAACGGATTTAAAATCATAAAGTATAAGGGATAAATACGTTATTATAAAAAAGATGGATTGGACAAACTGATTAGAGTGGATTATCATGCGTCAAAAGAAGTACCAACCGGCACATGTCATGCTATATTAAAAGCTGCGAGTATTGAAAAAGTTTAAGGAGATACGTACGATGATTGAAATACAATACTCATTAGTAATTGAAGCCACTGATGAACCGGATTATTTTGGATTTTATTCACCGGACTTAGAAGGTTTTTCAGGCATAGGACATTCTGTAGAAGATTGTTTATACAGGGCTAAATGGGGTATGCCGGAACATGTGAAATTATTAAAAGAGCAAGGATTACCGGTGCCACCGGAAAACAAAGATCCCAAAGTTATAATTCAAAATGAAAAA
>JAFGMP010000409.1 GCA_016927495.1 Candidatus Latescibacterota bacterium
GAGGCAAAAATACCTATTGCCACATAGGATGCTCCCATAAGAACAAGGCCAAGATATCCTGTTATAAGCATTCCGACATCAGGTTCCCCGAGAACCAGGATAGTCAATGCAAACGGGAGGGTAAATGCAAGCGCTACGGCCAGTAAACCCAAACCTGCAAAATATTTACCGAGCACAATCTCAATATCGCTGATCGGCATGGTAAACAGTAGTTCGATTGTTCCGCTTTTCCTTTCCTCGCTCAAGAGTCGCATGGTAATAGCAGGAACGAAAAAAATAAAAATAAACGGAATAATTCCGAACACACTCCTAAGAGAAGATTCATTCGATAAAAACATTTCACTGGTGAAAAACCATCCTGTGATTATCAGAAAGACTGTGATCACGATATAGGCCACCGGTGAATAAAAATATGCAAACATTTCGCGACGAAAAATCGGCAGAACATTTCTCATTTATTTTCGCCTCCCTGGGATTTTGTGAGTTTTCTGAATACATCCTCAAGGTTATTTCTGTGAAGGTGCATCCCAAGAATTGTCCATCCTTTTTCCACTGATTTTTTAAAGATATCTTCACGAATGTCACGAGTTCCCGAGATGCTGATATCGATTTCGGTTGTCCCGCCGCCGTTTCCGGATACGGTTTTGACCGTTTCAACGCCGTCAAGTACGGAAAACGCTTCTCTGGTATCGAGACCGCTCCCTTTGAGTTCCAGATGGAGGATCGACTGTCCGGCCATTTGGTTCCTCAGCGACTCCGTTGTGCCGTCTGCGACAATTTCTCCGGAGGAAATAATAACTACCCGGTTACAGGCAGCTTCAACCTCGCTCAAAATATGTGTCGATAACATTACAGTCTTTTCTCTGCCAACCGTCTTAATCAGGTTACGAATTTCGACAATCTGATTAGGATCGAGTCCGATTGTCGGTTCATCAAGAATAAGAATGTCGGGCTCATGAATCATTGCCTGAGCAATACCGACGCGCTGGCGGTATCCTTTGGAAAGCTCACCGATGTCTTTTCCGATCATTTTGGTCAGTCCGCACAAATCGATCATAGCATTCATCCGGTCTTTCCTTCTGGCGCCTTTGATATTCCTGAGCTCACATATATACTCGAGATACTCAAGAACCCCCATATATTCATAGAGAGGTGCATTCTCAGGAAGGTAACCTATTTTCTCCCTGATTTGCATGGATTGTTCATGCACATCATAATCATCAAATTTGATCGACCCGGATGTCGGGGGCATGAAACAGGTTAGCATTTTTAATGTGGTCGTTTTCCCGGCGCCGTTTGGCCCAAGAAAACCGAGGATATCACCGTCGTTAACCGTAAATGTTATATTATCGACGGCTCTGAAATCCCCATAGAATTTCGTGAGATTTTCAACTTTGATCATCTACATCTCCCTTTGAGTATGCAATGAACGAATATAACACTATAACGTAGATCACTGTTTACATGTTTTGTATAGCTGTTGGACATAAGCTTCCTTATTGCGGAATAATTCCCTAAACACGGGTATTCGTGTGTAAAAGATTGTTATTAGCTCATTAATATAATAAGCAATATGCCCAATGACCAGAAAAAAATAGCCAACTGTCAATATTGCTAATCTGATTTGTATATGAGATGAGTAAAATCATGATAATGCAGTAATTTTCATATCAGCAAAATAGTACAATTACTTATTATAACTATGTATATATACACGTATTTTCATATCATTGAAACACACGAATATTAATAAAGTATTACTTCATTATTTTCCTTAATAATTTCTTTTTGCTTCATCTGAGGATCAACCACTAAGCGAAGAACACCTGTTTCAGGAATCCCGTCAAACTCAATCCGGATAGATTTTTCAACAAAATCAACCGGAGCTTCGATTTCATCCACTTTTTCTTCAGTAATTTTTTTCCCACTGTCATTCAATATTCTTAAACTTGTCTTATTCGATCGAGCGGCTCCGACATTGGAAACCCGAACTTTGAGCGTACCACCCTCACGTACGCAATCATAATCCGCAATTGCAAGATCGGGAAGCGGTTCATTTTCCTTTGCTTTTTTTATCTGACGGACAGTCAGGATGACCGGTTCTCCTGTCGGCACATAAAAGCTGATCGTATCAAAACGGTTAATTACCTGATCAGCGGTATGCAGTACCATACCGGACACTCCATCATTATCCCTGGTGAGCTTGACTTCATAGGTCCCCGGTTTGATTCTGCAGAGACGCAGCCTTACTTTTCTTCTTAGAGGATCAAAGGAAAACATGCGGCATTCAAATTTTGCGCTGTCCGCATAGGTAATCCACCGGGCCAAATCCTCTCCACCACCTTCAGGCCATGCAGCCGATATACTCGAATCTGCATTACCCCCAAGAATCATACGAGTAACATAATGCTCGTTATATATGCTCGAAGCATCTGTATGGATACGGGCGTCGGTAAATCGATAGAACAATATGTCATCCAGATATGAAGCCAGCCGTGAAAGATTTGTATCGATAACTGTTTCATCCACTGTCTTGTACGCTTCTTTTGTAATATTGGTTCCCCAATACCATTCAAGTATATTTTTGTCAAAAAGAAACGGTTTGCCGTCCCCCCAGTTGAATGGTGTCGGTTTATCCCAGTGATAGGCAGTCTCAAGCGATCTCCTGAATATGTACGGATCACCAAGCTTAAACAACACGGCATGAAACCGCTCCCTCACGAAATCCCCGTTGTGTACATTATCGATAGGCTGAATCTGACAAAAACCTTCTCCAAAAAGATTAGTTATGTCGAGTCCCTCATAGACTTTAAGGAAAACGTCGCGTGCCCGGTCACAACTATCGAGCGCAATATCGGGCCTGCCACGCAATATAAGCGTATCGTCATTCCAGCCGCCATGAATCTGGCCGTCCGGATTCTGGTTTTTTGCCAGCCAGTCCACAATTCTGAATCGGAAATTCTGGATAAGGCGCTGCAAATACGCCCACCGTGGAACACCGTCAGGTATCACGATGTCATTAACGGGAAAGTTCTTTTCGGGATCCACAAAGCTTCCCCAGTTATATTTAGGACCTCCCCATTCGACATAATATTGAGCAAGCCGTGAATACGGTAGAACCCGAAGCACTGCCATTGCGGGCATAATTGAGTCGAACTGCCCCCCAAATGCATGAGGCTTCATAATATCCGGCCAGATTTTCTCAAATATCCAGGGCTGGTGATGATAACCTTTGGTATATTCCGCCGTAACAGGCCGGAGCGCTTTTTGTTCGTAAGCATGTATCGATTCGAAATATGGAGCCGGTTTCAAAATAATACGGCCGGTTCCTGTATCACCTATCCTGATTTTCGCATTATTGAGCGTGGCAATATCAATCCAGATAACATCACCGCTCGTTAGAAACAGAGGTGGAGGATCAAGCATAAGACGGAATCTACCTCCGTTTCCATCGAAACCGCTCAACTTTACCTCTGCATGGGTCCATATTCGATGCTGCAAACAGGGATCATGAAGTCTGACAAGCAAAACATCATCGGTGTTTTCGGTTTTTATATCGAAATCCAGAACTATCTGTCCTATCTGCTTCTCTCCGGTCATGGGGGCGGTAATAATATGATTTCTACGCAAATAACCGGTTTCGATCCATTTTTCACTGGTAAACGGCTCTGTCCGGTAGCCAAAGAATGTTGTCCGGTCAATCCGGGGATTAAGCGTCCGCATCGCAAATTCATAACGGTAATCGAGAGAACCTTTTTCTCTCAGATAAAAAGTCGTCTCTCCCGGTTGGGAAATTTCTTCTTTTTCCATGACATCGAAAATACCGACCTCGTGAATTCTTGTCTCACCGGTGAGCGGCAGACGAACATTACCTTTGAACTCTCCCGGGGCGCCATATCCTTTAAGAAACGGCAGCGTGATACGCGGGTGCGGTTCCCGCTTGACCATAGTTCCGAAAAAAAACCGTTCGTCCCCGGGAATTTCAAAAAACGATTCACCGGTATATCGGTCGCCGGCTTTTTTCGCGTTATAAAGACATGATGAAAGACCTTTTAGGTTGCCCTCGACAGTTACATAATTATACGGCACTCCCTGCGGTGTATCTATATTGAGTTTTTCGGCCTGAAAATCGGCATCACCGGGGACAATGGTGAACACGGCAACCGGATGTGGCCAGGCAAGCTCATAACGGCCATCCTGACAAAACCTGCCGGGTATGTTGCCGTCACCCATAAAGTCCGGCGTGATTTCTTTAAAGGAAAGCACTTTGGTTTTATCGAGGGGCTTTATAACGGGTAAAGACAGATCATTTGATATCCCGAGAGCTTTTGCCAAACGGTTCCGCTCCTCCGGTGTATGTTGTGTTATATCCGATACACTTGATGAAACGGTATTCGTTGATATAAGAGCTTTAATTTCGGACTCAGAAAGAGGCTTTGAAAAAACATAGAGTTCATCATAGATTACTTTCGGCATCGGCAAATGAAACAGTCCCGGAAGAGGAGTTTCCCACCAGGAGTCGGTTCCCCATGACGAAGCGACCGATTCACCGTTGATAAAAAGTTCGAGCCCCTTCGATTTATCCCAGTTGAGTACGATATGGTTCCATGAGTCCACATTCCATGAGTAATGAGCGCTGATAGTATGGTCGGCATAACGGGAATCCCTGATATAAGCACCAATCTTTTCGAATTCATCAACAGTGATGGCAAGCAGATACCGTTCCTTTCGTCCCCACGCCATTGCGGACTGATTGAACAATTCACCTTCGGTTAATTGTCCCTTGATCCAGAATGCAAGAGCCCCGCTGCCGGGATTAAGTTTTCCGGCGCCCCATAAAAACGGCTCGTTATATCCCACCCATACATCACGGCGATGGCGTGTGTTAAAGACAACTGCAGTAACAGTATCGAGATCGATGCCGGTCATTTCATCCTGTTCCACAATACTCGGAGTCAGGTTCATTTTCAGCCCTTTTCCGAACCTGCCCTCTTCAAGAGTCAGCCCACGGTCATCAATAGTCTTGAATTCCGACCGCGCGACAATATCTTCAGACATAAAATCGAAGTTTTCAAACGACAGATGAAAATTAACCGTATCCTGATTTTCTGCCGCATACGAAAAATCCGTAAACACAATCAAAACGAGATATGCAAGCATGGCATAACATATTTTTAATATATCAATCCTGCTAACTTTCATTGAGAACTCCTGTATGTTTACTGATGTATTTAAATTTCCTCGTTAAATCGTAAGTGAATAAAAATAATAAAAATGATTGTGGTGTCAAAGCAGATATTATATTTTGGCAATCCCTCATTTTTTTGAAACCGGTTTATATAGAAAAATCTGTCTGAACCGCAGATAACCATGATGGAATGATGGCCATGATCTGTCTTCGCGGTCACAACCGCTTCGACGTAACACGTCCTGTCATTTTCCCCGGTTTTTTTATCTCGTTAATCTTGGTTGATCCTGTAAATCGTGTTCAAATCTTCTTTACAGGGCAGACACACGGGTCTGCCCCTACAAAATCCTTGTACCTTATTTCTTGCACCTTATACCTGTCTTTCCCAAAACCACGGCAATCCCGATTGTCTTTACCTCCTGCCTCTGTGCCTTTGTGCCTAATCTTTCAGGACAATTTTTTTTATCCGTATTTCCTAATAATTTGGGATCGCCGGATTAAACGATAAATCTTGACAAAGTAATAATCATTTTTATTATTTTATATTATTCAAGCCCTATAGAAGGAGTATACCATGAGACAACCGCACTTCCTTTATACAGCACATAACCGGCGTACATTTATCAAGGGTATTATTTCGGGTACGGCAGGAATCGCTGTTTCTTCCGCATTAGAAGCAAAAACGATATCAATCGAAGACCGGAATCCGGGTAACAGCAACGTCTCTTTTGTTACCGGTTCCGACCGCAGGGATATGATCTACCAGGCGCTCAAACCGTTCGAAAAAGAAATCAAAAAAGGAATCGGAGACAAACAGGTTATAATCAAACCGAACAACGTGTTCGACAGCCATCCGCTCTGCGCAACACACCCCGATGCCATGCGCGGTGTGCTCGATTTTCTGAAGCCCATCTATAATAAACAGATAGTTATCGCCGAATCGACAACATCCCCGAAGGGAACGCTGGTAACATTTGAAGAATACAAATATTTCCCGCTCGAACATGAATATGGTGTAAAATTAATCGATCTCAACAAATCGACGTTTACCACACAGTGGATTATCGACAAAAATCATCATCCCCTGGGTGTCAGAATAATCGACGCGTTCCTCGACCCGAATAATTACTTCATATCGGTCACACGGCTGAAATCCCACGACACCGTGGTTGCCACCCTGTCGATCAAAAACATGGTCATGGCATCGCCTCTCCATGAATACAACGTGCAGAATGACAAAAAATTCATGCATCAGGGCCCGAAAGAAACCAACTGGAACCTGTTTCAACTGGCAAGAATGGTCAATCCGCAGCTTTCCATATTGGACGGTGTCGAGGGGATGGAGGGTAACGGTCCGGTTGGCGGTACTCCGGTGGATCACGGCGTTGTGCTTGCAGGCACCGACTTTGTGGCAGTCGATTCAATCGGCGCACAGCTTATGGGGCTCGATCTTGCTGACATCGGGTATATCACCTACTGCAGCGATGCGGGCTTTGGTCAGGGCGACCGGACAAAAATCAAAATCGACGGCCCCGATCCTTCCAAATTTGTCATAAAATATAAACTCCATGACAATATCGATACGCAGATGAAATGGAAGGAAACGTGAGTTAAACTTGTCAAAAATGCAGACAGCTTTTAAAAAATAACAGTGTATTATGCTAATAATTTAAACCTCATGATAATTAACTCATGAGGTTTTTACAAAACTTTCAATTTATTTATTTGCTCCGGTCACATTCATTTCATTATTTTTTTTACTCAATTGTCCAAAACAAACTATAATCACATATAAAAAAACCGGAATTTATACCCGTATGCGATCATACGATTTCCCGCTTCATAATAATCCTGTCGATGTCAGCGAAGAATTCGTCAAGCTCGAAAACGATTATTTTTTTGCAACAAAACTGACCGATTTCGATGCCGGAACCGCCGAAGGAACGCTCGAGTGGAGACGATATAACCGTAAAGTCCGCATGGCGTTCAACCAGATGAATGCACCGTTCACCGAATCGGAAAGCTGGGAATTCCCGCCCGAATATCCCCGCGACGAATATCAGCAGCTTTCGGTTTCCTTCGTGACACCCCAAACAGTACGCATCAGGATTTCACCGAAACAGCACAAAGATGATGATTCCAAATCGCCAATGCTGGCGGTTCAACCGGGAACCGATAACACATGGAAAAAAATAGAGGATGAGTCAACGGTTACATATACCAATTCCTGCGGTTCGGTAATCATCGGCAAAAATCTGTGGTATATCGAATTCCGTGACGCTGACGGGCAGAAACTGACACAGACACTCGGCATTGCAGACTCAAAAGCGCTGATGAACTCCGATCCGGTGCCGTTTTCTGTTGTGAGACGTGCCGCCGACCTCAAACGATTCTATGCCGCTACGTTCTTTCTATCGCCGGGAGAAAAAATCTTTGGGTGTGGTGAATCGTTCACTAGACTCGATAAACGGGGACAGAAAATTGTGCTCTGGGCGACGGATGCATTGAGTGTCCAGACCGGTGAGATGTATAAACCGGTGCCTTTTTTTATGAGCAGTATGGGTTACGGGATGTTTACCCACACATCGGCTCCGCTGACATACGACTTCGGATGCTCATATGACGGTGCAACGACAGTATATTCGGGAGACGACTCACTCGACCTGTTTTTTTTCTTCGGGACACCAAAGGAAATACTGTCCGAGTATACAACGCTTACCGGGAGAAGCCCCCTGCCGCCGCTGTGGTCGTTCGGCCTCTGGATGAGCCGTATCACCTACCGCAGCGAAGAGGAAGTTCGCAATGTGGCCGCTAAACTCCGCAACCATAGAATACCCTGCGATGTTATCCACATCGATACCGGCTGGTTCGAAACGGAATGGCGCTGTAATTACCGGTTTTCCACATCACGGTTTAAAGATCCGGCACAGATGCTGAAAGACCTGAAAAAACAGGGGTTTCGTTTGTCGCTGTGGCAATTACCCTATTTTACACCACGAAACGAATTAAACCGGGAAGCGTGTGAGAAGAATTATGTGGTTCGTGACAGTGACGGCAATCTTCCGACAGAAGATGCCATTATCGACTTTACCAATCCCGATGCAGTCTTTTGGTACCAGAATATGCTGGCCGGTTTACTCAAAATGGGAGTTTCGGCAATCAAGGCAGATTTCGGGGAAGGCGCGCCTCTGCAGGGAGTGTATCATTCCGGAAAAAGCGGATTCTATGAACATAACCTGTACCCACTCAGGTACAACAAAGCGGTTGCGGAGATCACCAAACAGGTAACCGGCGACACTATTATCTGGGCACGAAGCGCATGGGCGGGCAGCCAGCGTTACCCGGTTCACTGGGGCGGCGATGCCGAAAACACCGACAATGCGATGGCCGCAACACTTCGGGCGGGTTTATCTCTCGGTTTGTGCGGATTTTCCTTCTGGAGCCATGATATCGGGGGATTTGTGAAAAGAAGTCCCGAGGAACTGTACAGCAGATGGATGCCGTTCGGTGTGCTCACTTCCCACAGCCGCTGCCATGGTGAACCGCCGAAAGAACCGTGGGAATACAGCGATACTTTTGAGGAAAATTTCCGCAGGGCGGTTGAACTGAAATACAGGCTTATGCCCTATATATATGCCCAGGCAAAATTATGTTCGGACTGTGGTTTTCCCATGATCAGACCGCTCTTTTTCGATCATCCTGACGATCATACTTCATGGTTTATCGAGGATGAATATATGTTTGGCAACGATCTTTTGGTTGCTCCCCTTTTCCGTGAAAACAGTAACTCCCGTAATGTTTACCTGCCTCAGGGATTATGGATAGATTATCAGAACGGCGATATTTATGACGGTGGCGCATGGCAAAATATAACAGCCGGTGATATTCCTGTCATTCTGTTAGTCAGGAACAACAGTATAATTCCTCATATCGGGATCGCACAGTCTACAGCGGAAATGAACTGGAGTGAAATCGACCTTTTTATTTATGATTCTGATAAAAAGGGCGCTGAGGGAACGATATGTTTCCCGGATGAACAAATCTTACACAATATAAGCATAAAAACTTCGGGGAATGTTTACACATTTACGGAAAAACCCGGAAGACAAAATATCAATTGGAAAATATCTGCAATAAATGGCCGCCGGTAAAGTATGTTATAACTATAGGTAATATACGGTTTTTACTCGGGAATTTACCGAAGATATTCCGTGATTATATACCGTTGATTAATCCCTTGGAATCAAATATCATATGATGATAACAGCTTGATTTCCCGCCCATTTTATCGCAAATACAATTGATTTATTTACATAATTTTTAAAAAAATCAATTTTTTTTTAAACCATATTTGCCTTTATATCGTCTTATCAAAATGAAACAAAAAACAACAATTTATGTTTTCAATTTTTGTTGTTAAAATTATTAATTGTAAGACCTATTTTTTCGTGCATGCAATTGATATTTTCAACTAAAAGAGAAAAAATTCGCATTTTATGTTTGACAGATGACGATGATTGTGGTATTTTAGCATAAATTGCGTGTATTTCCGGTCAAAATTCTATTTTTTACCTATCTATAACTGAATTACCGGAAAAAAAATTAAAAAAACAGGAACCTACACATATTTGAAACATCCATAATAATACGGTTACTAAATATTCCTGTAAAATCACATTGCTTTGCATAGAATCACCTTTATATAAAACCAATTACAATTCAATTACCATATATTGCAAGCATCTAATAGCTTACTATGGAGTTAGGCTGAGCCATGAAGAATAAAAAACTTATAAGTAAAATCATTAAAATCATCCTTAAAGATCAGCGAGTCTGGTACATTGCCGGAGCGATTCTTTTAGTTATTATTGTTTTCTCAACATTATCAGTGAGAGGAAGCACGAAAGAAGTCGGTAACTGGGTACCGGTAACAAAAGGGACTTTTTATGTCGATATTTTCGAAACCGGAGAAATTCGTGCCGTAAATTCTTATAATGTGCAGGCACCAATGGAATGGCGTATGGAACTCCAGATTACCGAAATGGTGAAAGAGGGTACATGGGTGGAAAAGGGCGATTCTCTCGCTCAGTTTGACACTACCACGCTTTTGGAGGAACTCGATACTGCAACTGACCAGCTAAAAGCTCAGGAAGCGGAACTCCAGAGTGTCAAAACAAAGCAGGAATCGCAAATGTCACAGTTCGATACCGATTTGAAAATTGCCGAATATTCCCGTGAAGCTTCCAAACTACAACTTGAACTCCTGAAATTTGAATCCGAGGTTCGCAAAGAGGATGCACGTCTGGCATACCAGAAAGCGCTGATAAGTTTCGATGAAACAGAGACAAGAATCAGAGCCCAGAAAATAATTGATGGCGCCGAAATGGGCAGAGTAATGCAAACGCTCAGATACCGCCAGAATTATGTAAATGACTTAAATAACCGAATTATAAATCTTACGCTAAGAGCCCCCATTTCAGGTATGGTTGTATATAATGAAATCGGAGGCTGGCGTGGAACGCCAAGACATAAAGTAACAGTCGGTGAAACTGTATGGCCGCGTATGACCGTTATAACTATTCCTGATCTGACTGAAATGGAAAGTGTCATCAGAGTAAACGAAATTGACGCAGCAAAAATTAAAGTGAAGCAAAAAGCTCTTCTGCGCCTCGACGCTTTTGATGACCGTGTTTTCAGCGGGAAAGTATTCAGTGTCGCTCCTCTTGCGGATAAAGCCGATTCAGAAGAAGAAACACAGATAAAAGACTACGAGGTTATTATCCGTATCGATGAATCCGATCAAGTTTTTAAACCGGGTATGTCATCGAGAGCCAGGTTGATTTTTGAAGAAATACCTGATGCTCTGTCTGTTCCTATCGGTGCGGTTTTTGAGAAAGAAGGTTCACCGGTTGTCTATCCCCGAAAGAATTTTCCCGATCCCATACCTGTAACTCTTGGTAAGCGTAATGATCGATTTATCATAATCGAGGGCGAACTTCGTGAAAATGACGAAATTGCTCTCTACGCACCGGTTGCGGATGCTTATCCTTTAGGATGGTTTGCCGAAGCGGAAAACAAATTATATGAAAAGGAAGAACTGCTCGGTCATCTCGATACAATTGAAAAAAATAACATTGTTGACAAAGTTGAGAAGAAAGCGGCATCAATTACGGTGGAAATTCCCGAACAGTTCAAACAATTTGCCGAAATGCTTGAAAAAGCAGGCAAACCTTTAAATCAGGAACAAATAAAAAAACTTGCCTCGATACAACCCGGCCCGGATATGCAGCAAATGTTGGAAGGACTGCTTTCGGAAGAACAACAAAATATTCTGAAGACTGCACGGCCGGATGCGGGAAACCGTTCTGAACGACCGGTAAGAATAAATAGACAATAACATATGGACGGGAGCGATTATATGAAAATACTAAATAAATTAAAGTTACTGCATAATAAACGTTTTTTGATTATTATTATACCTGTAATTTTCATCACTCTCTTCATTCTGAGTCTACAGGTTAAAAGCAGTACGACAAATATTGCAACATATCGCGCGCGCAATGATGAATTTATTATTGACATTCGTGAAAGA
This sequence comes from Candidatus Latescibacterota bacterium, assembly GCA_016927495.1. GTDB lineage: Bacteria > Latescibacterota > Latescibacteria > Latescibacterales > Latescibacteraceae > JAFGMP01. Next base: position 11,781 of record JAFGMP010000409.1, read on the forward strand.
GGCGAACTCCAGGCGGCATCAGAAGTTAGAGTTGCTGTTCCGGACCGTGTATGGGGTGATGTGCGTATCACAAAACTTGCAGAAGACGGTTCCATGGTGGAAAAAGACGGATTTCTCGTCCAGTTTGACACAAGTGAAGCCGACAACAGAGTAACCGACAGAAAAAATGATCTTGATAACGCTAACGCTGATCTTGCAAGCACTCAGGCACGTATAGAATCAAATATGAAGCAGCTTGAAAGTGCATATAAAACTCAGGAATACTCCTATGAGCAGTCAAAGCTCCGGTATGAAATGATGAAATTCGAAGCTGAAGCAAAAAAACGTGAACAGGAACTTAATTTCAAAAAAGATGAACTGGCGCTTAAACAAGCAAAAGAAAAAATCGAATCACAAAAAATTATCGATAAAGCCGACCTGGCTAAAGCAGAGGTTCAGGTCAAACAGGCAGAGATGAGATATAATCAGGCAGTGGAGCAGCTTAATGCTCTTACACTGAAATCTCCTAAATCCGGACTTGTCGTATTGCAGGAAATCTATAACTGGTCAACCAGAACCAGTGATAAGGTCAAGGTCGGTGACCAGCCGCACAGAGGTATGCCGCTTGTCAGTATTCCCGACCTGTCGATTATGCTTGCAAAAACCCAGGTTAACGAAGTTGATATAAGCAGAATTCAAAAAGGGCAAGAAGTAATAATTACCCTCGATGCACTTCCCGGACCGACTTTTTACGGTGTTGTTACTAACGTTGCAACCCTTGCGCACAGGGATGAAGGTACAGATGTGAAAGTATTCGATATCGAGGTCACAATCGAGGGTAATGATGAACGGTTAAAACCCGGTATGACAGCCCAATGCACCATAGTTACCGGCAGATTACCGAAACAACTTTTCGTCCCGCTGGATTGTGTTTTCGAAAAAGAAGATACGACCGTTGTTTATGTCAAGGACGGTGGTTTTAAAGAGCGTATTGTGAAAGTGGGCAAAAAGAACAGCGACTATATTATTATTGAGGACGGACTTGAAGAAAATGAAGAGGTGGCGCTCAGAGATCCGACAATACCGCTTGAAGAACTTGGAACAAGTGAATCGGTAGCCACAACCGAAGTTGGCGGACAAAACAACAATCGTTAGATCTTTTTTAAACCTAACTCAGGGAAAAGTTTAGAGAAAAAATTATGAATTACAGAGAAAATTTATCTCTTGGGCTTGAAGGTATTCGCGCCCATATGCTTCGATCATTACTTACGATGCTTGGAATAATATTTGGTGTAGGCGCTGTGATTTCCATGTTGTCGATTGGCGAGGGTGCCAAACAGCAGGCTCTTGAGCAGATTCAGTTAATGGGAATGAGCAACGTAATAGTTGAGGATATCCCCATCGATGAGAATGATGTCAGTGAAAAACGTTCGAACCTTTCGAGAGGCTTATCCTGGGCTGACGCCCGCGCTGTTGAAGAATTGAATCCTCTTGTCGATATAACCGTACCTCAAAGGGAACTCAGTCTTGATATTCGCTATAAAAACGAGCGTACGAAAACTACTGTTGTGGGAACGACGCCGGAATACGGAAATGTAATGAACTATATCCCCCGTGAAGGATCATTCTTCAATTATCTTGATCTGAATGAAGCTCGTCGGGTATGTGTTCTTGGCGGTGGTATCAAACGTAAACTATTCTTTTTCAGAGATTCTCTTGGTGAACAAATAAAAATCGGGAACCAGTGGTTTACAGTCGTAGGTGTAATGGAGGACAAGCTCGGAATAGGTGGAGGAGGAAGAAACGACCTCCCCATACGTAATATGAACGAGGATATTTACATTCCCATTACAACATCGATGAAACGTTATCCTATGAAACAGTTCGAAAGCGAATTAAACCGTTTTGTTGCACGTGTAACCGATACAAATAAAATTCAGGAAGCTGCCAATATCATTAATCATACCATGGAGCGCCGTCACAACAGAATTGAGGATTTTCACATTATAGTTCCTGAATCTCTGCTTCGCCAAAGCCAGCAGACACAAAAAATATTCAATATTGTTATGGGAGCCATTGCGGGAATTTCACTCCTTGTCGGAGGAATCGGAATTATGAACATCATGCTTGCATCCGTGCTCGAACGAACCCGTGAGATCGGAATTCGCAGAGCGGTCGGAGCAACACGAAAAGATATCCTCGGCCAGTTTTTACTGGAAGCTGTCGTACTGAGTTTTACCGGAGGGCTGATGGGTATTATTCTTGGTTTCGTATTGACAAAAGTTATTTCTTTTTATGCCGATTGGCGAACAATCGTATCATGGCAATCGATCCTTCTGGCGTTCTGGGTATCTGCTGTAGTCGGCATCATTTTCGGATATTATCCTGCTCGCCAGGCCGCCTTGAAAGAACCTATCGAATCATTACGTTATGAATAATAAACGAAACAAACGGAGGAATAAACCGGTATGAAAATAAACCAAAAATTGCACTGTATATTTCATGCAGCCGGCTTTGCAGCATTCGGCTTTTTTATATTACTTTTTTTCACCGGAAATGCCGAATCTCAATATGTGTTGAAATTACAGGATGCAATCGATATTGCGCTTGAACAGAGTTATAATATGAAATCCCTCCGTTTAACCCTTACTCAGTCGGAAGAGAGCTATAACGCTTCCAGATTCAGATTTCGAACTCAGGTTGATATGGAACTCGATGTGCCATCATGGTCGGAACGTATCGACCCGGTGCGCGCTCCCAACGAATTGCCGGTTTACAACAGACTGGGGTCCAAACAATTCAGTAGTGAACTCAATATTCGTCAACCATTACCGACCGATGGTTATCTGGGACTTCGCTCGACACTTTATCAGACAAATGAATTTACCGATCTTGCCGCATCCGACTCAAGAATAAAAGGTAAAACATTCTATTCCTCATTTGGTCTTGTGTTTAATCAACCTCTTTTCACCTATAATACACTGAAAACAGGCCTTAAGAGAACAGAGTTGAGTTATGAACGGGCATCTCACCGGCTTAAAAGATCACAGCTTGATCTTGTTTATAATGTTACCCAATCGTTTTTTTCGCTTTACCGGACAACGAGAACTCTTGAGATCAGCGCCGAGACACTCGAACAGAAAAAACAGGTGTATGATTTAGCCAAACTGAAATTCGAAGCCGGACTGATACCGGAAGTCGAGGCGCTGCAAATGGAGGTCGACTTCGCAGCAGCACAAGCTGATTACACCTCAGCCGAAGCCAACCGCGCACGACAGCAGGATCAGTTCAAACTTGATATAGGACTTAAACTGAGTGATAATGTAACGGTTGATACTGAAATAAGCTACGAATCGTTTGCAATTGACCTTGAAAAAGCCCTGGAAGAAGGAAAGAACCGACGCACCGAAATCCGTGAGCAGGAAATCGATATTGAACTGCAGCGTCTGACAGTCGTCGAAACCGATGCCCGCAGTGAGATCAGCGCTGATCTGAACGCATTTTATGATTTTACCGGTGTCAGCGACCCATACCTGCCCTACGAAACAGGAACAAGAAATTTGTTCGATTCAAGCTGGGAAGATTTGAAACGCAGACCCAGAAACCGTGGCGTGACATTGACATTTAATATACCAATCTGGGACTGGGGTGTTAATAAAGCCGAAGTGGCGAGCGCCAGAGCTTCCCTGCGTAATAATGAATTATTCATGGAAGAACAGCAAAAAATAGTTGAGAACAGCATCAGAGATGTTGTACGCAGCGTCGAGGAAGCACGAAGCAGGCTCGGAGTTCTCGAAAAAAGCCAGCAGGTTGCCCAGCGCAGTTACGACATTTCGATGGAGCGTTTCAACAACGGCGAAATTACCAGCCAGGATCTGGCACTCGATAACAGCCGTCTGACATCCGCAAAAATGGCCTATCTCAGTGCTTTTATAACATACCAGCTATCCATCGCCGACCTGAAACGTAAAACCCTCTGGGATTTTGAAAACAACCGGGCGATTGAATAAATACAATATCAATTCACATTGTTTACACATCTAATATTGATACCGCAGGGGCAGGTTTTAAACCTGCCCCCTATGTTTTTTGTTGAGCAATATTATCTGAACCGCAGATAACCATGATGTAATGATGACCATGATTCCTGCCCCAATACTTTTTTTATCATGGAAATCCTTTTATCATGTAAATCATGGTTCAGACACTAATACAGGGCAACCTACACATGAAAGGGCAGACACATGGGTCTGCCCCTACAATTTCCTTGTACCTGATCCCTTGTACGTTGTACCTGTATTTTCCCATTCTGAATTATTTTTTAACCACCGTATACTCCACATGTCCGCCGGTTGTTTTTCCGGGCTGCACTATCTGGAGATGCGATTCTTTTTTGAATCCCTGTGCATACAGATTGTGGGCGTTTGTCGAGCAGGTCTGATTTTCGATACAGAAAAAGTCGGTGTCGGGAGTGTAGACCACCACATGAGAGAAATCCGCGGTTGCTTTCTGTTGCAGTTCGAGGCCGATGGATTCATAGATCACACGGACGACCGATTCGGGTGTGGCGCCGTAATAGACATCGTCGAGATCGAGTTCGGATACCGGTGTCGGATCGTAAAGGTTCCAGTCTGTGCCCTCCACCGGTTCGAGTTTTCCGGTGGGGATTTTTTCCGCTGCCTCCATGTGATAGGGCAGTGCTACCTGGATTTTGTTGGAGGATTTGTCGCCGATAACCTGCCAGAACGGGTGAACTGCGAAACCGAATCCCAGTGGTTTTTTGTCGTTGTTTTTCACTTCGTATGCAATACGGACTCCGGAGTCGAACACGGTGTAGGTCACCCTGATCGTGTTAAAAAACGGGAACGCCTGAAAACGCGGATTGTCTTCGCTGAATTCATACCATGTGGCAAGGATGACACCGTTTTCATGCACCTCCGGTTCGCTGAATTCCCAGGGTGCATCCCATACAAGGCCGTGGATCGTACGCGGATTTTCTTCGCCGGGAACCTGCATGGTATATGACTCACCCAAAAATTCGAACCGCCCGTTAACTACCCGGTTTGGCGTAGGATAGAGAATAGGATTGCCCCGTTTCGGATTCAAAAGGTTTATCAGTTCTTCCGGACCTTTTATGAGTTCACGGCCTCCCGCTGTGAACGAGAACATATTGTTACCACCATGGGGAACCACCTTAATGGAGATGTTCTTCGTCGAATCTGCGGGATTTTCTGCGTTGAGTTGAATGATATTCCAGCCTGTGGTCGAATCCTGTGATATGCAATATGAATAGCGCATATTGTCACCTTTCCGGTTTTCGCATCCCGCTAATAGCAGGACGATTATAATTATTAAAGATATACGTGTCATGGTTATTTCCCTAAATGATCTTACATATTACATAATTTCGGTTGAGTAAAATCCTAATGCAACAGAACAAAATATATTATATTTACATGTGCTATGTTACATAAAATTATCAATAATTTTATGTATGGATTCTTTAACAATTTAACATATTGCTCAGACTTCAATTAAGACATATAATCGAAAGGAAATCATAATGTACCATGAGCAACGTTTTACCGTTGAAAAAATTTTAAAATTTCTTAAGCTTATAGAACCGCTTGTATATCGTAAAAGTGTCGAATTACCTCCGTTTAAGTATAAGAAACTGGATGAGCCGCTTGAAAATCCGCTGACCGGCGTCGATGTTGATGATAACTCCTGGCAAACTATCGAACCGGACAGTTATTGGGGTGAGTGGCTGGCCAATTTTACTATCAGAACGGAGTTTAATGTACCGAAAGAATGGGACATGGATTCACTGGCTGCTCTGTATCTTCCGATGGGTGAGGCGGGTGATTTCAGCCACCCTGAAGCGCTTGCTTACATCGACGATAAGCCATATGCATCCTGTGACCGTCACCATCAGGAGATTATTCTGCCGGATAAACTGAGAGATGGCAAGTCACATCTGCTCGCTCTGAACGGCTGGACCGGTCTGGGGGGAAGTTTCGAACTCTCGGGTGAAAAGACCAGGCTGTTCATGCGTCCCTGCAGGATTGTGCTCATCGATGAGCCGACACGGGAGTTTGCTGCAGTGGTGAGAGTTACACTGGACACGGTCAGGCATCTTGACAAAAATAATCCTATGAGGTTTCATTTGCTTAATACACTGAACGAGGTATTTAAACGTGTTGACACAAGAGAGCCATTCGGTGAACAATTTTACCTGAGCATACCGCCTGCCCTTGATACATTGAGAAACGGTATAGCTGATGCAGGACCCTCGCTCGGTATCAATGTTGTTGCGACCGGGCATTCTCATATCGATGTTGCCTGGCTCTGGACACTTGGGCAAACCCGTAAAAAAATCGGGAGAACCTTCCATACGGTGATTCGGCTCATGGAACAGTATCCGGATTACCATTTTACTCAAAGCCAACCCCAACTGTATGACTACATGCGGCAGGATTATCCCGAACTTTTCGAGTCGGTTAAAAAGCTTGTCAAAGAAGGGCGTTGGGAGGTTATTGGCGGTATGTGGGTCGAGGCGGACTGCAACATCAGCGGTCCCGAATCATTAGCGCGGCAGTTCCTGCTGGGGCGGACATTTTTCAGGGAACATTTCGGACCGGATGCCGAGTCGCCGGTACTCTGGCTGCCCGATGTATTCGGGTATTCATGGAGCCTGCCGCAATTGATCAAAGAGGCCGGTCTCAACTACTTTTTCACCATTAAGATAGGCTGGAGCCAGTATAACCGTCTTCCGTACGATACATTCCGGTGGCAGGGAATCGATGGTACGAAGGTGCTGACTCATTTCAGTACGACGCCCGATCCGTTTGGTATGGCAAGCACCTACAATGCGGCAGCGTCTGTCGAACAGAATATCGGAACATGGAATAATTTCCAGCAGAAAGAACTCGGACAGGATCTTCTTATGGCGTATGGTTATGGCGATGGTGGTGGCGGCCCGACCCGTGAAATGCTCGAGAATTTACGGGAAATGAAAAACTTTCCCGGCATGCCTAAAATCAGGCAAAAACATGTCGGTGACTTTTACCGTGAACTTGAAGACAAACATGGCGATAAGCTTCCAACCTGGAACGGTGAACTGTACCTCGAGTTGCACCGAGGAACATATACGACACAGAGCAGAAACAAGCGGGCGAACCGTAAAAGCGAGTTTCTCCTCCATGATGCGGAATTTTTGGCGGTAATGGCATCGCTTGCAAATAGAAATTATACGTATCCGGCGGATTCATTGAAAAAGGCATGGGAAATTGTCTGCCTGAACCAGTTCCATGACATTATTCCGGGAAGCAGTATCAGTGATGTGTACCGTGAGTCTTTGGAGCAGTATGTGGGAGTTCGAAACATTGCCGAAATTGTTAGTGATAGCGCTCTCATAGTATTGATGGCTCAATTCCACGGGGATATATTTATAATCAATCCTTCCTCATTTACACGGAATAATCTTGCACTGCTGACAAACACCGGTTTTGATGGTACGGCATTTAAGCTTGGAGACGGTACACCGGTTACCACTCAGGAAACCGAAGAGGGTATTTTAATAGATACGGGTGAATTGGCGCCCTACAGTATTACACCGGTTTTTATAAGCGATACACCCGGTACGGTTTTGGAAACAGGACTGATATCCGAAAAAAATCTTCTTGAAAACCAGTATATACGTATCGAGATCAATGATGCCGGTGATATCACCCGTATCTTGGACAAACATCAAAACCGTGAACTTCTTTCCGAAGGGGAGAAGGCAAATCAGTTTCAGGCATTTGAGGACAGGCCGCTCGACTGGGATGCATGGGATGTATTCATCTATTATGATGACAAAATGTGGGAAAGTGATCCCGCATCCTGCATCAAAATCATTAATAAAGGACCTCTGCGTGCAACTCTTGAAATAAAGCGGCGGATACTGAACAGCGAATATGTTCAGCGAATTTCCCTCGACTATAACAGTCCCCGCATCGATTTCGATACTTCTATCACATGGAACGAACGTCATATTTTACTCAAAGTGGCGTTTCCTGTTGATATTCTGTCCCCAAAGGCTACCTATGAGATTCAATGGGGCAATGTCGAACGACCAACACACCGGAACACAAGCTGGGATTGGGCCAGGTTCGAGACCTGCGCTCAAAAATGGGTAGATCTGAGCGAGGGCGGTTACGGAGTCAGCCTGCTCAATGACTGTAAATACGGCCATGATATAAAGGATAACGTAATGAGAATCAGCCTTCTTCGAGGGTCGACCAGCCCTGATCCCGAGGCTGATCTGGGAGAGCACCGGTTTGCCTACAGCCTTTTCCCGCATGCTGGTGCATGCAATGACCGTACCTGTGCCGAAGCATATTCTCTGAATGATCCGTTGATAGTCGCTGTGCCGAAAAAAATACGGGAAGAAATAAGAGGGCATCAAAATAAAATTGCCAACGAAACACTCTTTAAATCCCTGATCCGGGTAAATGCTCCCAACGTTATCATCGAAACGGTGAAAGCTGCGGAGGACGGCAAAGGAATAATTGTACGGTTGTATGAAAGTCAGCGATGCCGTGGGCAGATTCTGCTGAAAACCGGATTCGACATCACAGAAGCATGGCGTACCAATTTACTTGAAGAAAACCGTGAAACGCTCGCCGTCACCGATAACGAAGTCGCTTATAACATAAGGCCGTTCGAGATCGTCACCATGCGACTGGTGCCATAGTAAGAAATCTGCACCGGGGTTGCGGTGATTAAAAGACTGTTTAACATTCAGAGTTCAAAGAATAAAACAGGTAAAAGGTAAAAGATACAGGGTATGATATTTTGTAGGGGCAAACCCGTGTGTCTGCCCTGTTTGTTTATTGTCTGAACCATGATTTTCTTGATTTGCCTGATTACTTGATTTAAAAAAAGATTTATCACATAGGAGCTATATTATCTGTGAGTATATATAATGATAATCCTTTAATCATGCAAATCATGGTTCAGACAATGAAAGAGCCAAGGGATATACGAGACAGTGAAACATTGATGCTATCTTCTTTACTTTTTCATGGATAGAAAACGCTATAACATATTCAAATAAAAGGATTTACAACGAACTGCCGCATGGATTTTTGGGGATCGCCAAGGAATCATAACTATTTGGTTAAATTTAAGAATTTTGTCACCTTTCTGTCCTTCTGTTTTCTTACTTCATAACAAATATCAACCATTTGTTTTTTTAACCTGATCATTTACTACGATTTTTTTGTTGTGAATGCATATGTTTTTTCATATTATATGCATTGAGAAAGGAGGTATTTGCTGTGAGAACAACGTTGGATATCCCTGAAAATCTGTTATTGGAAGCTATGAAAGTAACACGTGCCCGCACCAAAACAGAAGCAATAAAATTTGCGCTTGAAAATATTATCCAGAAAAATAAAATTAAGCAGCTTAAAAAATATCGGGGTAAGGTAGTTCTCGATATCGATCTCGATGTTATGAGAAAAAGAAAATGAATATTCTTATAGATAGCTCAGTCTGGATTGATTATTTCAGGAGTGGTAAAAAAACAAAAATTGTTGATTCTTTGATTGATCAAAATATTTTGTGTACAAATTATCTCATTTTGTCCGAATTACTACCATCTTTAAGACGAGACAACCATTCCGATTTAATAAATTTACTTGGGGAAATATCAAAAATTCCCTTAAATATTAACTGGGAAAATATAATTTCTTATCAAACTCTTTGCCTTTCAAATGGTGTAAATAAGGTAGGTATTCCCGATCTTATTATTATTGACAATGTGATACAAAACGACCTGACGCTGTATTCTTTGGATAAACATTTTGATCTGATAGGTAAAGTCATTGATTTCAAAATATTTGTATTTTAACGAATCATTGGTCGCAATGAAAGGCAAATGGTATATAAATCCGATAAAATCTTTTGGGGGTAATTTTGGAGACGACACATACAATGTTTTTCAAACTGGCTAAGTTAATGATCGCTGTATCATGGGCAGATGGTGAACTCGACAACTCGGAGATCAACGCGTTGAAAGAGATGCTGTTTTCGTTCCCGGACCTCGATGCAAAGGAATGGGCTGAACTCGAATTGTACATGGATTCTCCGGTAGGCGATGCTGAACGCGATATATTACTCGAGGATGTGGTCGCATCTTTGGGCAGCGCATCGGACAAAGACCGTGTACTGAAGACTATCACGGAGCTAATTACGGCAGACGGGACTGTGTCGGAGGAGGAACAGGCTGTTTTTAACGAACTGAAATCGGCAATCGAATCGAGCCGAACAGGAGTTCTGGGGCTTATTTCACGGCTAACCGGTGGGATTGTGAAGAAAAAGAGCGGGAAGAACAATGACAGGGTATTCAGGGAACAGCACCTTGAAGATTTTATCCGCAACAAGGTGCTCTATGATGTTAAACGCAATTTCCCTGAAATGGCGCAGATATCAGAGGATCAACTCAAAAAGCTGACTGCGGCTGCGGCGTTAATGGGACGAGTCGCTGCTGTGGACAACGAGTTTTCATCGAAGGAACGTGCGACACTAATTTCACTGCTGGTTTCGGACTGGAACATGACTGAACCGGAGGCGGAGTTATTGGCTGAAATCGTTGAACAGCGGGTAATGGAAGGTATCGATTACCACTATGTGACGCTCAGTTTCTTTAATCGAACAACTCCCACAGAACGAAAGGACTTCATTAAATGCCTGTTTCGGATAGCCAATGCTTCAGAGAAAACCTCTTCCGAAGAAATCGAGGAAATAAGGTCGATTGCGCAGGGTTTGAAAATAAGCCATGCCGATTTTATCGAGGCTAAATTGACCATATCGGATAACGACAGAAAAGGTTTATGATGTACCGACAGTCACGCCGTTAATTCCTTAAAAAAATCATTCATGCCATCATAGCAACAAACCAATTAATCGTTTCAGGCATGTCCAGGAAATTCTTTCGATTGTTCACAATATATCAATCCAATTCCGGTTCACCTTCAAAATAACCGAGTGACTTGAGGAACCTGTCCATCTCAATGCATGTTTTGTTGAAATATTCGTAGGATGTTCCCCTGAAAAACGGATGATTAAAAAAGCCATGGGGCTGGCCTTCATAAAGAAACAGATCGCACCGTACACCGTATTTTTCCATAAGCGACTTATATTTCCCGGCGGTCGTCACAGGAATCAGTTCATCTTTAGTCCCCAGAAACACAATTGTCGGCGGTGTATTCTCATCGATATTATGCATGGGAGAAAAATCTCTCCAGTGTTTTTTCACACGGTCATAGTCATATCCCTCGGGACTGTTATCGAACACCGGATTGAATAAAACCAGGGCATTGGGCTTTGAACTGACGGTGGTATCCTCACCTGCCTCCTCAAAACCCTTGACAGTGCCGGTTGCAGCGGCGACATGCCCGCCTGCTGAACCACCACCCGCAGCAATACGGTCCGGGTCGATCCCGAGTACGGCGGCATGTGAACGCAGCCACCTGACCGCCGACTTGCCGTCCTTCACGCACTCATACGGTGTTGTTCCATGAGTGTTTTCAATACGGTATTCAGCGGATACTGCCACCATTCCCCGTGAGGTAAGATACCTGCAATAAGGATAGAACTGTGTGGGAGTGCCTCCAACCCAACCACCTCCGAAAAAGAAAACGATGGCAGGCCGATGATCATTTTCAGTGTGTTGTGTCGGATTGAATATGTGTAATCGTAATTCATAGCTTTCACCGGTTTTATACACCACGATCCTGTCAGGTTCGTAATTTTCACCGGCATGGATAGAGGAAACCAGCAGAAACGCAAAAAAAACAAGTACAATGTGTTGTTTTAAGAGTATCAAATTTCCCTCAAATATGATCGATAGTCCTTTGGGCGAACACCATTCGCCCCTACACGATCACTCGCTTTTACACCCTGAAATTTGTTTTTGCGTAACGTCAAACATACTGTAGGGGCACAATATTTTGTGCCCTTGTTGTGCCATTTATATTTTTTGATGATTATCTTACCATAACACAGTTATTACCCTCATACAGTTCCTTTATCCCATTTTTCTCATCGACGACAACGCGCAGTTCACCGGTTCGTGGCACATCGGAAAACTCAACAACCGTCGATTTCTCTACAAAATCAATCGGCGCTTTCAGGGCAGTAACTTTTTTCTCGCTGATTTTCCTGCCCGATTCATCATACACGATCACCGATGTGTTCTTCGATTCTGCGGCTCCGACATTCGAAACCCGAACCCTCAATGTCGAACCGACTCGTTCACAGTCATAATCGGCCACTGCCAGATCGGCAAATGGCCCCTGGTCACGGGCTTTTTTGATCTGCTTCACAGTCAACAGCACCGGTTTTCCCGGCGGAACCTCAAAGGTGATCGTATCATATCGCAGCAGTTCTCTCTGTTCGGAGAATATTTCAGTACCGGAAGATCCGTTGCGGTCCTGGCTGAGGGTAATTTCATAAGTTCCCGGATCGATCCTAAACAATCTGGCTTTTACCGATCTTGGAAGCGGATCAAACGAAAACATACGGCAGGTCAATTGCGTACTGTCGGCAGAAGTCACCCACCGTGCAAGATCCTCTCCCCCACCCTCGGGCCATGAGACTGAGATCGACCGGTCTTCCACACGCGGGTTTCTTGTGGAATGCGACCAGCCCCCGATAATCATTCCGGTAATCAGATGTTCGTTACCGATACTGCGCATTGTGTTCCATGCCTCGGTGCAGCGGAAAAAATGGATATCATCACAATTCAGATACAACTCTACGAGGCTTTTCTCAACTTTGTCAGCTTCCGGGCTTGTATAGGATCTTCTCGGATTACGGCCCCAGTACCATTCGAGGATATTGTGGGAATACATAAACGGTTCACCGTTGTTGTAGTACTGCGGTGTCTGATCCGGTTTGCCGAGGTGCCATGCAGACTTTAGCGACCGCCGGATAATATACGGGTCACCGAGCTTGTAGAGAACCGAATGAAACCGTTCGCAGTGAAAATCCCAGGCATGGAGCGAATCGAGCGGCGATATCTGTATATAACCATCGCCGAGTATGTTGGTTTTATCGAGCCCTTCGAAAAATCTGAGATACATATCGCGGGCACGGTCGCAACTGTCGAGCGGTATTTCATTTTTCCCGGTGATCATGAACACATCGTCGTTCCAGCCTTCGCTAAGCTGGCCGTCCGGGTTCTGGTTACGAACCATCCAGTCGATGACATTAAACCGGAAATTCCGGATAGCACACTGCAAATACGCCCATTTTGGTACTCCCTGTGGAATTTCGCTTTCGTTGAATGTCTTTTCCTCTTTAACAGCCAACGAACTGTTTCTTAATTCACTGACATGACCTTCAGGGAGTTTGGCAAGGTCGATATACTGACGGGCAATCCGTGAATGCGGCAATACACGCTGGACTGCAAGAGCAGGCATAATCGAATCGAAATGGCCGCCGAATGTATGAGGTTTATAGATGTCCGGCCAGATATTCTCGAAGAGCCAGGGCTGGTAATGAGCTTTTGTACATTCGGCAATCACCGGCATGAGGCCTTTCAACTCAAACGGCTTTTCCGACTCGAAAAACGGCGCCGTCTTCAAAACTATTTTACTTGTATCCTTTCCACCTATCTTAATCTTTGCATTATTATAGGTTGCTATATCGAGCCAGATTACATCACCCTCAGGCATAATTATCGGCGGAGGATCGAGCATAAGCCGCAGTGTCGCACCATCGCCGTCAAAGCCGGAGAGTTTCACCTCGGCATGTGTCCAGATTCGGTGCTGAAGGCCGGGGTCACGAAGCCTTACCAGAAGGTAATCCTCAGGTGTTTCGGTTTTGATTTCGAGATTGAGTACAATGCTGCCGATGCATTCTCTCCCGGACATCGGTGAGGTCAGGAGATTGATGCGCTGCATGTAGCCGGTATCGATCCATTCGCTATCACCTTCCGGGACTGTACGGTATCCATAGTACGTTTCACGTTCATCGAGCGCATAAAAAGTCCGCAGTGCAAAATCATAGCGGTATTCGAGACTTCCTCCCCGGCGGAGGTAATAGACCATTTCGCCCGGAACGGCAATATTTTCTGTTTCTGTCACATCAAATAATCCGACCTCATGTATTCTGGTATCCCCTGTAAGAGGAAGGTGAAGGTTCCCTGAGAAATCAGGTGGCGCACCATAGCCCTTTACGAACGGCAGGGTGAAACGCGGATAGGATTTTCTTTCAACCATAGTCCCAAAGAAAAACCGTTCATCCTCAGGTATTCTAAAAAAGGTTGTTCCCTCAAACAGTTCGTCTTTGTTCTTTTTTGCGTTGAATAGTGAGGATGGCAGTCCAGTGAGGTTACCTTCGAGGGTTATATAGTTAAACGGAATATGTGCGGGGGCTTCGATATCGAGCTTCTCCGCCTGCGCCGATGCATCCCCCGGAATCGGAGTAAACACGGCGAGCGGGTGCGGCCATGCCAGTTCATAACGCCCGTCACGGCAGAAAAATGCTGGCATCTTGTAATTGCCCACAAATTCCGGTGTAATTTCTTTGAATGACAACACACTGTTCTTTGCCATGGGAGTAATCATCGGCAACTTTGCGCCTGAAAAAATGCCGAATGCCTGTGCCAGACGGTCGCGGTCACCGGTAGTCCGCCGGGTGATACCCTCTGATACCGGTGGAGTATTCGTATCCATCAGGGTTTTAATTTCCTGCATTGTAAGGGGCCTGGAGCATATAAACAGTTCATCGTAGATGACATGAGGCATTGGGAAATGTAACAAGCCGGGCAGGGCTGTCTGCCACCATGCGTCCCGCTCCCATGACGAGGCGACCGATTGCCCGTTGACAAACAATTCAAGCCCTTTTGCCTTATCCCAGTTCAGAACAACATGATTCCAGTTATCTGCATTCCATTTATGATTAGATCGTATCGTATGGTGCGCATAGCGTGAATCGACCATGGTTGCTCCGATTTTCTGGTCTTTGTCCACATTGATGGTCAGCAGAAACCGCTCCCACCGTCCCCATACCATCGCAGACTGATTGAAAAGATCACTCTCCGAAAGCGGACCCTTTACCCAGAATGCCGCTGAACCGCTCCCTGTGTTTGTTTTACCTGCGCCCCACAAAAACGGTTCGTTATCGGTTGTCCACTGCTTACGGCGAGCACCGGTTCTGAACATTGCCCCTGTGATCTCGTCGAGTATCACTCCGCTCATTTCATGCAGCGGTACAATTTTGGGGGTCAGGTTCATTCTGAGGCCTTTGCCGAATTTTCCCGGCTCTAAAGTCATCCCGCGGTCTTCTTTTGTTTTCATACCCGACCGTGCCACAAAATCTTCATCGAGAAAATCGAAAGTATCGAAAGATTGGTAGTAGTTCAATGCCAGTGATGATTGCGCACAAACCTCATTCGTCAAATAGAGGAAAAGAACAACAAAAACGAAACATACAAAGTTTTTCATAACTATA
>JAFGMP010000052.1 GCA_016927495.1 Candidatus Latescibacterota bacterium
CCTTAATACTTTTTGCCGGATCATCATATTTGATATTTCCTCTTTCGTCCGACGAGTCGCGCTGCGTGCTGTCGCTGCGGGAAAACAGGGGGCCAATCCATTAAATAAGAAATTTTTGTGTAAATATAATATACGCATTATATTGATTGTTCACTTAATGACTGAAACGGAGGAATATCTATGCATCGTACTTTTATCGTTTTGTTGATATCACTCGGATTAACAGTATTAACACTAAGTTGCGCCGTGCTGAAACCATCCACACCGGACACTATAACCGAAGAAATTCCCTCGCCGCCACGTGAGTTCCGTGCGGTATGGGTGGCTACGGTAGCAAATATCGACTGGCCGAGTGAACCGGGACTGTCAATCGCAGAGCAAAAAGCCGAGTGTATCGCTATCCTCGACAAAGCCCGGAGCATTAATCTTAATGCCGTTATACTGCAGGTTCGCGCCCAGTGCGATGCATTTTATCCCAGTGAACTGGAACCATGGTCGTATTTCCTGACCGGCGAGCAGGGTAAAGCTCCCGAACCCTGTTACGATCCGCTTGAATTCTGGATAGAAGAATCCCACAACCGCGGCATCGAACTTCATGTCTGGTTCAATCCCTACCGTGCTCATCACCCTATGAGCGGGGAAGTGACAGCAACCTCGGTGGTAAAGACTCACCCGGAAATAGTCAAAGAGCTTAAGGATGGCTACTATTGGCTCGACCCCGCTTTAAAGGGGACGCAGGATTATTCGCTCGATGTTATTATGGATGTCGTCCGGCGATATGATGTCGATGGTGTTCATCTCGATGACTACTTTTATCCCTATCCGTCCTATAACCGGAACGAAGATTTCCCTGATGACGATACCTGGACGGAATACCGTAAAAACGGCGGAAAGCTGTCCCGTGAGGACTGGCGACGTGACAATGTCAATGTATTCATAAAACGCCTCTATAAAGCGATCAAAAAAGAAAAAACGGCGGTCAGGTATGGCATGAGTCCGTTCGGTATCTGGCGCCCATATAATCCGCCGACCATTCTCGGGCTTGATCAGTACAATGTGCTCTACGCAGATGCAAAACTCTGGCTGAACGAGGGCTGGATCGATTACTGGACACCGCAGCTTTACTGGCCTATACGGCAAATACCACAGAGCTATCCGGTACTTCTTAGTTGGTGGGTTCGTGAAAACACACACCACCGTAATCTCTGGCCGGGTCTGTTTACCAGCAGGATCAGTGATGAAAAGGGTGTGTATGAAAACATAAACCAGATTATGGTCACCCGAGGTTTTGTACCCAATGGTCCCGGACATGTTCACTTCAGTATGAAAGCGCTGCTGGAAAACCGTCAGGGTATCGCCGATTCCCTTGTCAGCGGCCCGTACCGTAATTCCTCTCTCGTTCCAACAACACCATGGCTGGATAATAAACCTCCAGATGCACCTGTTGTGAATGCCAGCATAACCGGTAACAATGTTGCCGTGTCATGGAGTCACAAAAAAAGCGATGATGTTTTCAGATGGGTAGTCTATACCAAACGGGGAAACGACTGGTATTACGAAATCTTCAACCGTAACGACAGAAACCACACGATCACACTGCCAGAAACCGATAGTACGGAATCGCAGCAGGATACCCCGGAAACCATAACCGAATCGCTCGAACCACCGGATTATGTTGCCGTTTCCGCTGTCGACCGTATGGGAAACGAAAGCAGGAAAACAGTGGTGAAACTGAAATACTGATACACAAAAAATGCAGCGATTATGTAACCTTTTGTTCTACAAAGTGGAAACAAATATAAGATGAGAACAGTGGTCATCCCCTTCTTAAAATTTTAGAAGGGAACAAGGGGATTAATTTAAAAAACAATACCATAAACATTATTCACTGATCGGTGCATCCATAGAAAACTGCTTTTTAAGCTCTTCTATAAGTTTGCTGAGCTTAGACGGATTACCCTCCGCAAGATTACGGGTTTCGTAAGGATCTTCCGCAATATTGAAAAGCTCGTTTTCACCCTCCTGAGGTGTTGCACCGTTATGAACCAGTTTCCAGTCGCCCTTACGGAACGCCTGTTGATTTTCGGTTCTCCAGTAGAACACACGGTTATCCGGAATTGATCCACCGGATACAACAGACCAGATATTGTCACCTTCCACCGCAGCATTCTCAGGAACAGCAATGCCTGCAAGAAAAGCGAGTGTGGGATAGATATCGCAGACAGTCAACGGCACCGAAATTTTTTGCTTTTCCAGTCTGCCGGGCCAGTACATACAGGCAGGCACACGTATGCCTCCCTCATAAAGCGTACCTTTCCAGTCGCGGAGGGGCAGGTTATTACCAAGGCGGTCGTTTGCCGCAAATTTGCCGTCATATTCGAACGTCGGTGTCCAGTTTTCCTGTCCTCCGTTATCGCTGATATAGATCACCAGTGTGTTTTCCTCGATATTCAGCTCTTTGAGCGCTGCAAGGAGCCGACCGATACTATCGTCCATATGTGTCATCGATGCCGCAAAGAGACGCCGTGACTCGTTATCGATAATCCCATCGTATGGTTTTGTCCACTTATCCTCCTCCTGAAGCGGATAGTGCGGAACACTGTAGGGCACATACAGAAAAAACGGCTTTGTTTTGTCACGGAGGTCTTTCATGAAGCGAATGGCTTCATCGGTAATGAGATCGGTAGCATGACCTTCTTCATTGATGAATTCACCGTTACGGTGCCAGCTTTGGTCTCCGTTCTTATAATAATGGGTATACTGGTCGATTTGACCGTGCAGGTAACCGTAGGAATACCCGAAGCCGTACTCATTGGGACCGACATCCGGTCTGAGGCCGAGATGCCATTTCCCGGTGATCGCCGTCGAATACCCTGCATTTTTCAGCAGTGCCGCAAGGGTAGGGGTGTCTTTGGGAAGCGCCAAAGCGCTTCTCATGGCAATAGGGCCGAGAATGCCGAATCGGCTCGGCGGTCTGCCGGTTAACAGCGATGCGCGGGTCGGAGAACATACCGGCGATACATAGAACTGATCGAATTCGACTCCCTCCCGGGCAAGTTTGTCGATGACCGGTGTTTTGATTTCGGAGTTGTGGTATCCGACATCAGCCCAACCGGTGTCGTCCGAAACAATAAGCAGAATATTGGGTTGCTTCGTGGCAGTTTCATTTTTATCAGAGGTTCCGCATGAAAAAAAATTTGTGCCGAGAAAGGCCGCTGTACTGCAGATAGCACTTACCAGAAAATTTCTTCTATCCATCGTATTTTCCCTCATATATGCATATTTTTTTGTTGTTTTCAATACATTCTGCAATACGGATAAAATATACATACCGTGATTTTTATCAAGAAAAGAATAAAATTGGATTATACAAACAAAATATGTTTATTATACTGATTATGGCACAAACATGATTATTGTTGAAAGTAATGATATACATGGAGAAAGATACTATGGAGCCGGTTGTCGTTATTTTGGCTGGTGGAACAGGAACACGTTTCTGGCCGATGAGTACGGAAGAAAGACCCAAACAGTTTTTGAAACTTTTCGGTGACCGAAGCCTGTTACAAATGAGCTTTGACCGTACCAAAGGTATTGTTTCACCCGGACGTGTTTTCGTTTTGACCAATGCACGGTTTATGAGGATGGTACATGAACAATTACCGGAGGTTCCCGAAGACAATATCATCGGCGAGCCACAGAAACGCGATACGGGGGCGGCGATTGCCCTTGCCGCATATATCATCCGGCAGTGTTTCGGAAATCCTGTGATCATTACGCTCACAGCGGATCAGCTTATCGAACCGCTCGATGTGTTTCAGAAAACAATACTTTCGGCTGCTCGTAAGGCCGAACACTCGGATTCTCTCTATACATTCGGCATACGGCCGGTATACCCGGCAACCTGTTACGGTTATCTTGAACGGGGTAAGTTGATTGTCTCCGACGATGGCATCGAACATTATGATCTCATGCGGTTTAAGGAAAAACCCGACCTTGAAACAGCGCAGATGTACATAAAATCCGGGCGGTTTTACTGGAATTCGGGTATGTTTGTCTGGTCTGCGGAGAGTATCATTAAACAAATTGAAGTATTTCTCCCGGACCACGCAAAGTATATTTCCAATGCCATAAAAAGCTTTAATACGACCCTGTGGAAACAATCGCTTGATGATGCATTCACTCAGGTTCACGCTGTATCGATTGATTTTGGCATCATGGAAAAAGCACCGGATGTGAGATGTGTCGCCTCAACATTTTTTTGGAATGACGTCGGTGGATGGCTTTCGCTTCAGGAGTATATACCTGCCGATGAAGCGGGTAATCATAATCGTGGAAATGTTGTTCTCTCTGAAGCGCATAACAACCTCATTTACTGCGAAGATACTAATGAGACGGTAATGGCAGTCGGTGTCAGCAACCTTGTTATTGTACGTTCAGGTTCAAACACGTTGATTGTACATAAGGACCGGATTGAAGAAATTAAAAAGCACAGCGATAAGGTACGGTAATTTATAATCGTGAATATTATGATTACAAATTATTGATTACGTATCATTTCATTTCTTTACCCGTATCGATTCGATCAGCACATTTTTAACAGGGACATTCTGATGCTGGTTCCCATCGGGTGCGGTAACTTTTGTGGTAGTGACCTTTGCAATTTTATCGACTACGTCCATGCCCTCGATTACTCTACCGAATACACAGTAACCATATCCCTTCGCCGTATTATCTTTAAAATCCAGCGCCGGATTGTCACGGTGATTGATGAAAAACTGGCATGTAGCGCTGTGTGGTTCGGGTGTTCTGGCCATAGCTATCGTGCCGCGTTTATTTTTGAGACCGTTGGCAGCTTCATTTACTATCGGTGGTTTTGTAGGTTTCTGCTCCATATCAGGTGTAAAGCCGCCGCCCTGTATCATAAAACCCGGGATAATCCTGTGGAAAATAGTGCCATCATAGAAAGACAGAAGCACATAAGAAAGGAAATTGGTTACCGTCTGAGGCGCTCTGTCAGAAAAAAGTTCGATTTCTATAGTACCCTTATTAGTTTTTACAATAACTATCGGATTGGGAACTTCCTGTCCTTTTTCATCCGCCAGAACACATTCTGTCAATGTCACAACGGAAAAAAAGAAACTCAATCCCAAAAGTACGAATTTTTTCATGACAACCTCTTTTGCTGTAATTTGAAGAAATTTCGATGATTCACTATTATAAAATTTACAATATTGTGCCTGTTTTTTCAAGTCAAAAAAATCTTCGTTCACTCTTATTGCCATTCGGGGTGTGTATAATCTATCATAAAAAAAACTTTTTCTGGCCGAACTCACCGCTTATATTCAGCATATATCTTGTGATTTTCATCATGACAGGACTCATTCAATACTTCAATATGTATTGACAGCAGGATTTTCATGTACACATAGACTTTTAATCAGACAATATTTCTTATCACGGCAGATCATTATAACGGACAGAGGTAAATATGGCATCATTACAAACACAATATATGGGATTGGATCTGAATAATCCGATAATAGCATCGAGCAGCGGCATCACCGGTAGTGTAAGGGGAGTGCGCAGTTGTGTTGATGCAGGAGCAGGCGCCGTAGTGCTTAAATCCATGTTCGAGGAACTTATCATAGGCCAATCTGATAATCTCGACCGTGAAATCATTCAGTCGGAACACCCTGAGGCTTATGAGTATATCCGCGCACAGCTTGGAATGCAGCTCGGGCCTCGGCCATACCTGAAATTCATCGAAGATGTCAAATCTCAGGTATCGGTTCCGGTGATCGCCAGTGTAAACTGCTCAACACCAAAATGGTGGATATCCTACGCCAAAAATATCGAGTCATCCGGTGCCGACGGCCTCGAGCTGAATATCTCCCATTTTCCGCAAAGCACCGATGAAGATTCCTGCGATATCGAATCTCGGTATGTCGATATAGTTCATGAGGTTACATCGCAGATTTCTATCCCTGTGGCGGTAAAACTTGGGTATTATTTTACATCGCTCGGTAATATCATGGAAGACATAGTTGAAGCCGGAGCAAAAGCGCTTGTGCTTTTCAACAGGTACTACACTGTCGATATCGACATCGAAAAAAAACGATTTGTCAATGCCGTCACGTTCAGTTCACCGGAAGAAATGAGCATGCCGCTCCGCTGGACCGGTATCCTTTCAGGCAGGCTCGGCTGCGATATATCCGCATCGACAGGTATTCATGACAGCGAAGGTATTCTGAAAATGCTGCTTGCAGGCGCTTCGACTGTCCAACTGTGCTCCGCACTATACCAGAACGGTCCCGGCTATATTGCGGAACTTATTGAAGATCTCGACAAATGGCTTGAAAAACAGTGTGTTTCGTCAGTGAATGGCATTCGGGGTCTGGCACGTCAACAGGATGCCGCCGGTGGAGAACTGCTCAAACGTATCCAATATCTTAAATCGCTCGAGGAAGCGGCTAAGTACGAGTATTGACCGGGATTACCGGGATTTTGTCAGGATTACCGGGATTAGTTGGATCTTTTGGATCTTTTGGA
>JAFGMP010000410.1 GCA_016927495.1 Candidatus Latescibacterota bacterium
GCTTAAAAAAACAGAATGGCAACATAGAGGAATCGCTTGCGGTGTCTCTTTGCGCCGGAAGCAGGTTACTGGCCCGTGAGGCAGTAACTCGATGCGGAATATTACCGGAGTCGACCCCTGCCCACCTGTCGCCGGACGATATGCTGAAGCTGCTTAAAACACTCGCCGAACTTGTCGATAGTGCGGAAAAAGGCGGCGATGGCGGAACGGTTATTATCGGCGGCGACGGTTTACCCAATGATGTATTCCCGCTGCGTATGGTTTCTGCCGGTGAAACCGGTATGTATTTTGACAACCTCGATGAAGCGGTTATATATTATGCACGTAACCGTGAAACAGAGGTGGAGATTCGCAGCCTCAGGCAGTCGATTATGTCGGCACTGGCTCGTGAGGAAAAACGCCTTAAATCGACGATTCTCAAAGTCAGACAGGAGAGTGGTGGCGACTCTGAAACAGAGATTCTTGAGCGCAAAGGAAACAGTATCCTGGCAAACCTTAACCGTATATCAAAAGGCATGGATTCGGTAACGTTTCCCGATCCATATGATCCGAATAACGAGATAACTATCGAACTCGATCCTGTCTTCGACGGTCCCGGAAATGCGGACCGATATTTTACTCGTGCCCATAAACTCAAAGCGGCCCGTAAACTTTCGGAAGAACGCATCGAAAATCTTACACACCGTATCGAAAAAATCCGGCAGGAGCGCAATCGCTGCGAGTTGCTCGATGATCTAAAGGAACTAAGGATATCCGCTGCGGCTCATGCCCGCATCAATGCCCGTGGGCAAACGCAGGACAGCGACCAGCCGTTTCCCCGGCGTTTTTTCACAAAAGCCGGGCTTGAAATTATTGTGGGCCGTAACGACAATGAGAACGACGAACTAATCCGGTGGGCGCATAAAAATGACATCTGGCTTCATGCTCAGGGTGTCGGCGGGTCCCATGTGATACTGCGGTCGCCCGGGAAACAGAATCCCGATCATAGAAGTATCGTGGATGCCGCAGCTATTGCAGCACACTATTCGAAAGCGAAAACATCTGCGGTTGTACCGGTGGTATGGACGTTGTTAAAATATGTGGTGAAACATAAAGGACAGGGCCCGGGGCAGGTGCATTATACCAGAGAAAAGGTACTGTTTGTAGAGCCTGCCCTGCCGGGATAAGATGATAAAGATTGAAAAGCCTGTAAAGTTGATATTATAAAGAAAGGAACAATAATACAGAAAATAAATAATGAGACTCAATTAGTCTGTCATTACAAGGGAAAAAATGACGAAACATTCTTTCGATAGGTGTTTCAAAGCAAATTAACTTTACTTCAAAATATTTAGCCCCGGCATACTCATCGGAGTTATTACATGAAACAGAAAATATTTATAGTTTTGTTGTTATCAGTCATTATTTTTTCACACGTATTAATTGCACAGGAAAGAACTTTCGAGACCGATCCCCAAATTCTCGATCTTTCCCTGATTGCTCCGGTGATACAAACTTCACCGGGCCCGGAATATGCTCCTGAAGCGCGGTTGTGGCAGGGAATTCCCGGCATCGAGCGCACCAAAAATGGCCGTCTTTTCGCCATCTGGTACAGCGGCGGCAAAGGTGAGGGCCCGGATAACTATGTTGTGGTTATAACCAGCGATGATGATGGTGAGACATGGTCAGCGCCGAGAGTAGTCATCGATCCGGAGGGAAAGGTTCGCGCCTATGACCCGGTGCTCTGGCATGACCCTGTGCGACGGCTCTGGGTATTCTGGGCGCAGAGTTACGACTGGTTCGATGGCCGTTCCGGGACATGGGCAATTCGCTGTGACAGCCCCGACAGCGACTCGCTTGCCTGGACAGAACCGCGCCGCCTTCAAAATGGTATCATGATGAATAAACCCACTGTTTTAAGCGCCGGAGAGTGGTTTCTGCCCACTGCTGTCTGGAACAGGGATCCAAAAATCCCGGAAATGGAAACCGAGCGATTTTCAAATGTCGCGGCCTCGACAGACATGGGAAAAACATGGATCAGGCGCGGCGGAGCCGATGTACCTGAGCGGACATTCGACGAGCATATGATTATAGAACGCCGTGACGGCTCACTGTGGATGCTGGTGAGGACATCCTACGGTATTGGTGAGAGTATTTCTGAGGATAGAGGCAATTCATGGAACGCGGGGAAAAGGTCAATGTTTCCCGGACCAAATGCACGTTTTTTTATACGGCGGCTCAATTCGGGACGTCTCCTGTATGTGAATCATCACAATTTCATGAATAACGAGCTTAAACCGACGAGGACTAATTTAACAGCATTTCTATCCGATGATGACGGCAAAACATGGAAAGGCGGCCTTTTGCTCGATGGCCGGATGAATGTTTCGTACCCCGACGGCGTCGAGGCTGAGGATGGCCGCATATATATAATATATGACCACTCGCGTACCGGAGAAAAAGAAATCCTTATGGCGGTATTCAGAGAAATCGATGTACTCGCAGGAAAAATCGTTTCGAATGATGCGCGACTTCAAGTGCCGGTGAATAAAGCGGGAAAAATTTCAGGCGAAGAGAGATGACGAGTATCATTATCCTGAAAATCGAAATATTTAACACGAAGGCACGAAGTCACAAAGTAAAGGCGCTTTAAACTGTAATTGTATGGTATTTCCAGTTATTTTATGGAATAGTGCCTGATAAAGGTTCGGTAAAAAACATTGTCTGAACGTGTTTCTTGCAGATAATCATAATGAAATGATTACCAAAATATTATCGTACAATTTTTAATCATGGTATACCCGATTAAAGTCTTATTATTTTTTCACTCTATAACTGTTCTTAAAAAATTCACGAAATCCGGCTTAATCCTGGCAATCATGTTCAAGGTTAAATATTATGGTCAAAAAATCGTTGGACGAAGTACTCGATATAGTTGATTCAATTCCTGAAAAAATGTGCGGCAGGCCGCAGCCATTGTTTCTCTATAATCTTTCGAAGAAGACTAAAGGAACTGGCGAAATAGTTGAAATCGGGACATGCGCTGGACACTCCGCAATTGCTATGTCGTATGCCCAGATTGAAAAAAAAGGGAGAAAAATCAACACAATCGACATAGCCGAACATCCTGAGCTTGAAAATAACCTGAAACGTGCAGGTGTATCGGAATATGTAAAAAGGATTGTCAGACGCTCATCAGTCGTGGCAGCTACATGGGATAAACCTATTGAATTGCTATTCATCGATGGCGATCACCGGTATAATGCCATCGTTGTTGATATCGAATGCTGGAGTAAGTTTGTCGTCGAGGGTGGAATTATGGCTTTTCATGACTATCCTGGGTATAACGGGTTGAATGAGGCATGGAAAGCTGTGTATGATAAAGTAATGTCGAAACCGGAGGAATGGAGACTGATAAGCGACCGTGAAGCGGGAAGCATTATTGTTTTTGAGAAAATCCGGCAGGAAGACAGGGTAAACTCTCACTGGTACAATCCGTATGTTCCGGGAACGATGAAACTGGGGATGTTCGGCATGAAAGTCAAATATATAGTTCGTAATCTTTTGTGGTCATTTGAGGAATTCAGGGAAAAAAGGAAACACAGATGATAAGTAGTTGCAAATTGCTATATAAGAATAAGTTATTAGATTGACAGAGTTTAAACGGCAATAAAAAATATTCGGGATACATTTTTCAATATAATGTTTTTTTGAAACTTCTAACGACAACTTGCACTAAGAGGCATCACCGGTTTCATCAAGCTCAAACACCATAATCAGAGAACGGCTAAAGAGAAGATTTTTGTTGAATAATTCTTTTGGGTAATTGCTGATCATGGAATCATACCATCTTTTGCGGAATTTTTTGGAACGCACCCATAGCGCTCCGATCAGGATAAACGGCAACAGAAACGGCAGCAGTATTTTTTTCTTGTATTTACTGCCGGTGACTTTAATCAATTTTGCATTATTTTCGGCAAATAAATATTTCAATTGCACATAACTCAACGAAGAAACATGTCCCCTGTCAATAATCTCTCCCTTTGGATTCAGCCGGGGATAGAGGCTGAATTGATAAAATGTTCCGGTACATAAAAATTGCAGTCTGCTGTACATGTTCTGGATGTTTGGCAATGATATAATAACTCTGCCGCCTTTTTTGCATATCCTGCAAAGCTCGGCAATAAGGGCATCCGGATTGATAACATGCTCTAATCCCTCCAGACAGATCACGGTATCGAATTCATTGTTAGGAAATGGCAGTTTTTTTTCCAGATCGGCATATACATACTCTTTTTTCTCATCATTGATATCGGCACACACAACATGGTGTCCCTGTTCCGAAAGCTTTTCCGCAAGAAGACCGTTACCAGCAGGAATATCCAATATTTTCTGGTTACTTTCGAAACTGGTGACTAATTTGTATACGATTTTCATATAACCGGTAAAATTTGAAACGTGGGAGAATTTTTTCATAAAGTAACCTTAATTTCAGATTCAACTGATATGTATAATATCACTAATAAAGATGGAAAACTGTATAGATCTTTCCCGATTCTTTATAAGTAAACAAATATTATCTCATTCAGATTCTTTAGCAAGATTTTTTTGTTCTGAACAAATATATTACCATTCAGCTTTAGCTCCGGACATTGAATAAGGTGCATCACCTGCACTGCTGCCTCATGATTTATTCGGATTCGGCCCCATTTCAAAAACAATATTGCCGCTTTCTACAATAACCGAATGAACGAACCACGGCTTGCTCCATTCCCTGCCGTTCACATATACCGCCTTAATATATCGGTTTACCCGAATAACAGTAAAGGTAAGTAATCTGGTGACTCGGTTCATTATCGTGAAGGTAATATCCCTTGTCAAAAAAGGTGTCGAGTTTGGTTACGAATTGATTCCGGCCGCCCATAAGATCGATCAGACCCTGCACATCATGCGGCACATACCTTGTGTAAACCCAGGGTGTAGCTTCAGTGATATAGTTTTTATGACCACCCGGATCGAATGGTGTATCCCAACTGCCGTCAATATACCTTCCGCGAACAAAACCGGCAGATGTATCGAACACATTTCTGTAATTAAGCGCATTTTTGCTGAACATTTTGTAATCAGTTGATTTGCCGAGCGCCGAGGCAAACTCAGCAATACAAAAGTCATCATAAGCATATTCGAGAGTCCGTGAAACCTGTTCGGCTTTATGGAATGCTTCATCGACAGGATTTTCGAGCGGAATATAACCATACTTGAGATAATCGTCAATGGCACGTCGCCCCTTTCCGTCGGCATATTCGTCATAATTTTCCGGGATTTTCATTGCGTTTTTCCGTATGTAGCGATATGCTTTTTCGGTGTCAAAATCCCTGAATCCGGCCGGTTTGCCGGTGCTGATGTAGTAACGGAAAGCAGGATTGTAGCCGATTATTTCATTGCTTTCGGGCAAGATCTTTATATATGCAATGCCATCCTGTGTATGTTTTGCTCTGGGTGTGTTGTTCGGTTGAATCAGAAGGTAAGCATTTTCCGACTGTGGAAACGTAAACCGGAAATATCCAGCCCGCTCTGTCGATGTGTACTCCATTGTTATATTATAATCATAGATTTCAACCTTGTATAAATAGGGTATTGTCTGTTCGTTATCGTGGCTGAAAGATGATGCCCGTTCGGCCGGGTCGGTTTTCAGTTCGCCGGTAATCACCATAATCGTAGCGCTGCCATACTCCGGTACCGCAGAACCGCTGATGAAATTTGTCCACCGTATTCCCTGCATTTTGGTGTCTTTATAGTCGTACGGTTTGGAGCCTTTTTCTTCTCCGGCACAAGTCTGGGGAGTCCATTTTGCAAGGCCGAACGGCCTGCATACTCCGGGATACACAATCCCTGCAGCGGTTGTACCGATTTTCAGGTCGACATAATCCAAAGGGTCAATCGCTTTTTGCGCGGCCGTTTCTGACAGCAGAATAATCATGAATAGTGACAGAAACATACAGGAAATCAAACAATACGGATTATTCATTACTTTCACTCCGCTGTACCATGTATTCGGGGATATAAACACGATTATTAACGATATCGTAACAATTTTCAATCAATGTAATGTAACCATTAATTAACATTTTTTCAGCTTCATTTTCACTATGTGTCAATACAGTATTCAGAAGTTGGAGCATTTCGATTCTCGTTATTGCTGCTCCATATAATCTTTGTTTTGATCCTTTGGTTCCTGTCGCCAGACTCTTCTTTTTCATGGTTTTGAGATACAGATTGTGTCGTAGCCTTGGTTCATCTGAATTATTGCTCTGTGAAATAAATATACGGTCCGGTTGGGACAACCTGTCAGGATTGATGAAATCATCTCTCCACATAAGTATCATAAACCTCAAACTTTTATCATTAATCAGGTCGGTTATATTATTTCGTGTATTGTTTTTTTTGCGCTTTGATAGAAAGTCTTTTCCTTTTCCGAAAATATGTTTCCCGATAAATACCGGCACGGCAAGAATAAGATTGGCGATATTACCACCTTCCGGAGCCTCCATAACATCTCTTCGCATCGCACCCATTTCATCGTCGTTGGTCCATGTCTTGCCGGGACGGGGAGGTTTATTTTCGCCCGGAGCCGGTATATTTTTTGTTGTGTCAAAGGAGTATAATGGCCCCACAACGACTTCGGTGGTATCGTCGTGTTCGCTAATCGGCGGCATTGTTTCCGGCTGCTGTGACTTATCAATTCTGAGGATTGTACCTGTCCTGAAATGACCGTTATCCGTATCGGAAGATACTTGGTCGTCCCTGCCGGATTTAACGATGCCATTCTCCGAAGATGTGTCATTTGTATCGGTGGTTGTTTCCTGTGAGGATTCACTTTCCGGTTGAGTGGTTTTTATCGGTTCAGGTTCACGTACCATTAATTCTCCAGATGGTTGTGATTCGATTTCCTGCGGTTCCGAAGCAGGCTTTTCTTCAGGTAATTCGATGAATTGTACATCGAGAAAAACGTTTTCGACTGTACTGTCGTGAAATGTGATGAAAAGAAATATGAGGGCGATGACACCATGAAATGCAAGCGCAACAAACAGCGCTATCCGGCCGGTCTTTAAATCTGCGTTATCAGACAGCATGAGTACCTGCTCGAACAATTAATTAAAGCGTACGAACTTTTATGCTCCATGCTATATGCAGGTGTTCCGCTGTCAATATATATAATAAATCACAAAAACGCTAAGTTTTTCGCATATTATACGTGGATAATGTGGTATAGAAAGCTCTTCATTGCTCACACACCATTTACCACGTTCTTATATTCACCTACAAGATATGCCCGTATGTTGTCCACTACGATGTTCAGAAGCCGTGAACGTGAGGCCCGTGTCGCCCATGCAATGTGTGGGGTGATGAAGCAGTTCTTTGCGCTGAGTAGCGGATTGTCCGGCGGCGGCGGTTCCACCTGAAGGACATCGAGAGCGGCGCCGGCAATTTTCCCTGAATTAAGCGCATTGGCAAGGTCGCTTTCATTGACAAGCGGGCCCCGCCCTGTGTTGATGAGATATGCGGTTTTTTTCATAAGCGAAAGACGGTAAGTGTTTATAAGTCCCTCCGACTCTGCTGTCAAAGGGCAGTGCAGGCTCACCACATCACTATCCCGGAAAATGGTATTCATATCGGTAAAATTAATCGCCGGATAGCCGGTCTGAATCTGATTGATATCGTATGCCAGAACCTTCATGCCGAACGCCTGTGCTATCTTAGCCACAGTCTGGCCGATGCTGCCGAATCCGATAATTCCCAGAGTAAGGCCGTCAAGCTCGATCAGCGGATAGTCCCAGTAGCAGAAATCGGGATTTTTTGACCAGTGGCCATTACGGACGGTTTGAGCATGATGTGCGACCTGCTGGGTCATTTCAAGAAGCAGTGCAAACACCATCTGCGCCACCGATTGTGTGCCATACTTCGGAACATTGGTCACCGGGATGCCCCGTTCACGTGCCGCATCGAGATCTACGACATTATATCCTGTTGCCATAACACCGATGTATTTCATGTCGGGCAACATTTCGATGACAGGACGGTCGAGGACCGTTTTATTGGTCAGGATAATTCCAGATTTTGCCGCACGTTCTAACACAAGGTCGGGAGCGGTACGGTCGTAAATGCTGCATTCGCCAAGGGATTGTAGTCCATTCCAGGTAAGGTCCCCCGGATTGAGAGTGAAGCCGTCGAGTACGACGATTTTTTTTGCTGATTGCATAGTTTTTCCTATTTTATGTGTAATGTGATGAGATTTCTTCGTCACTTCATTCTTGGCAAAGACAGGATAAATGAGTTTGAAGTCAGCGTTTATAGCACATATATCAGTTATACCATAGGGACAGATCCGTGTGTCTGCTCTGATCCGGAGTCATTCGACATTCCTTACAATGACAGAATAAATGTATGTATCTTGAGATATTCATGCAATAATTAAGAACTGCATGATTTATTGTTTTGGAATTATTCTCAAAATAGGCTTGTTTTTACGGCAAATAATCGTTATTAATCTGACTAACTTAGATAAAATAGTAATAATCATCTTTCAAGGAGTGTACGGTATGAGGCTCAGGAATGTTATAGGTTTTATAATGCTGTATGTTTTAGTATTTGCCGATTTTGCCTACAGCCAGGCTAGCGGCTGGTATACCGAAGGAAATTTTGAACCGCATCGGCGTATCAAGTTAACCATTACCAATCCGCTCAATGTCGACCGGAAGGACTGCCCGATGTGCATTCAGAGGACGGATTTACCATTCCACAACATCCCGCAGCGGTATATCACCGTGGTCGATCCATCTCTGCCATCTAATCCCGAACCGACGGATGAGGAACTTCGCAGATTCAGCGGTTATCTTATCCGTAAAGAAGAATTCGGGCACTACATTGAATATCAGATGGATGACATCGACCGTGACGGTATCTGGGACGAACTCTTTTTTTTGACCGACATCAAAGCCCGTGAGAACAAAATCATGTACCTGTATATCGAGGAAGCCGAACGCGGGCTGTACAAACATAGAACCCATGCCGGAATCGGTTATTACGGCCGTCACATGGTTCCATTCTGGGAAGCTGAATACATCGGCTGGAAGCTCTGGTTCCCTATGAGTGTGGACATGCACGGCAAACGTGAGCCGATGCTCACCGCATACCCCGAATATACCGAGAATTTGTCGGGATACTATATGCCTTATGAGCTTGGCACGGATATCATGACCGTATCGGCAACTTTCGGTGCCGGTGGAATCGGTCTGTTCGAAGTTCCCTCTCAGCCTGATTCGGTTTCACGTCCCGAATATAATTTCCGAACCGGCGAGGGGCCGTATACTTCGACACGGTACGCATTCGAGGTGATTTTCAACGGTCCGCTGAGAAGCATGATCAAGGCCAAAACCATGAACTGGGAAACCGGATCGGGGCAGTATGAAGTCGAGCAGTACTATACCGCTTATGCCCACAAAAGCTATTCGATTTGTCGCGCTGTCTTTACAAAATTTCTGCCAGACGAAGGCTCGACCGCATTTGCCTGCGGAATACGTGAGATTATGAGCCAATACAACAGTTTTAATGAAGGTGGTACAGCTATTTCGTTCGGAAAAGATTTACTTATAAGAACACCTGATGAATCTATTGGTGAAAAGGGGCTGAAGGTTGATTTTGAAGGCATTGCTCTTGTGGTAAAAGATATCTACAAGCCTGAATACAGCAATATTAAAGGTCTTGGCGGCAATCATGTGTTCAAAATCCCGGTTACCACTGATCATAAATTCGAATACATGATTCTCGGCGGGTGGAGTGAAGGCGCCGTCAACAGAAATGAAAAAGAATTCAAGCAATATGTGCTTGACGAAGCGCTCAGGTACAACAATCCCGCGCGGGTTAAAGTTCATGAGTTGGAACATAAATAAAAGGTGAAAAAATGGCACAACATGTCTGTCCTGTGTGGATCGGATATTTTCTTGCCAGTCCGATTCGAAGATTGTTTGAAAATCCCGAGAAAATACTTGGCCCGTATGTGAAAGAGGGAATGAAAGTGCTGGATGTGGGAAGCGCTATGGGATTTTTCAGTTTACCCCTTGCAGAATTGGTTGGCCTGACCGGTATGGTTATTTGTGTCGACCTTCAGGAGAAAATGCTTAAATCCCTCGAAAAACGGGCATTGAAAAAGGGACTCAGAGACAGGCTAAAAACACGGGTTTGCGGCCAAAATAATCTTGGACTCGATGATTTGGCAAACTCAATCGATTTTGCTTTAGCATCGGCAGTTGTTCATGAGGTTCCTGATGCCGCGGCTTTTTTTGCTGATATATATGCGGCGCTTAAACCGGGGGCAAATTTTCTTGTGGCGGAGCCGAAAGGCCACGTTACCTCGAAGGAATTCGAAAAAACCGTCTCTATCGCCGAACAAGCCGGTTTTATAGCGGAAAACATTCATGTTCAGGGGCGTAGCCGTATTGTTCTGCTAAATAAATGAGTAGTTATGTTGAAAATCGGAGCATGAGTAAATCAGAACAAGATTCTTCAGATAAAGGTTCGATGGCAGAGTATATCCGATTGCTGTCCGTAACTGACCCATTACGTAAGCCTCTTCAGGAGGAAGCAATACAAACATTATGTTTTTCCTCAGGAAGCAAAGGACTCGATGCCGGCTGCGGAATCGGCTCTCAGGCATTGCTGCTGGCACAGGCTGTTGGTCCGGCGGGGCATGTTACGGGTTTCGATAAATCATCCGAACTACTTGAATATGCCCGGAAGACCGTCGAAAACCGCGGTATGTCGGAAC
>JAFGMP010000411.1 GCA_016927495.1 Candidatus Latescibacterota bacterium
ACTCAAATTCGAAAAATTGATTCAATACTAAAGGGAAAATGATGATATACTTTTTTAACTTGACTTTATTATGTAGATGAGGCATACTGGTTGGTATGAATAATAAATATAATGGTGATAAAACCCGGCGATTGATTCTTGAAACTGCATTTCTTGAAGTACATCGTAGCGGTTTCAGAGCAACAAGCCTCAATGACATTCTCGACAAGACAAAGCTGACAAAGGGAGCATTTTATCATCATTTCAAAAATAAACTAACCCTTGGCTATGCTCTGGTCGATGAATTACTGAATAGTATTATAAGGGAATTCTGGCTGAAACCTCTTGAAACATGCGAGAATCCTATCGACACTCAGATTAAACTTATACAATCAGCCCGTTCTATTGACAATGTTCTGTTTAATGGCTGTCCGCTCAACAATCTTGCGGTTGAAATGGCACCGATAGATGAAGGATTTCGTCAGCGACTCAACCATATTTATGATACATGGATAACCGTACTTGCGGGTAGCCTCGCACGAGGACAGCAGAATGGTTATGTGCGTAAAGATATAGATACCAGGGGAACTGCAATTTTCATAGTCGCATCCTTGGCCGGATGTATCGGTATCACGAAGAATTCTCAAAGTTTGGAAATGTTTTATGCATGTTCTCATTCTCTGTCGTGTTACCTTGAGTTGTTAAGAACATGAGTATTATTTGTTTATATAATACCAACCGGTCGGTTTAATATTGAAAGAATTCAAAGAAGGATTCAAAAATGGATGATGTCAATAAACGTATCAGTAACTACCTTGCCGGACAGGGTGATATTAATATTGCGACAGTTGACAGCGGAGGAAATTATGGGTTTCTACTGTTGCTTTTGTGAACGATGAGAAAACAGTTTATTTTGTCACGGGTAAATCGTCAAGTAAATTTCGCAATTTATCAGGGAATCCAAATGTTGCATTTACAGCAGATAAAGACAATGCCGACTGGAAAACAATCGAGGCAGTACAAATGCAGGGAAAGGCAGTGACAGTAACTGAAAAAGAGGAAATACAAAAGATTATGGGTATGATGTTTAAAAAATATCCGCAAATGGCAGATTTTCCACCAAGTCCCGATATTGTATTTATAAAAATTAATTTTACCGAAGGTTATCTGCTCGATTACAGCAAAGCTTTTAAGCATAGAGATCCGGTGAAGTATTAAAAAAAAATTAAATTGTAAATATCTTAAATTTACGTTATCTCCAAGAATTAACAGGGACTTACTATTATGTTACTGCTAATTAGGAATAACACATATTTTTTTCTTAGATATAACGATTATTTCCGAACTGTGTATTGATTCTTCTGATTGTCCACATAAGTGTAACTAAAAAAATGAATCCATACAAAAAACCCATACCGGCGCCTCCGAGCAGAAACTTACCGATTGATAAAAGAAGGCTGTAAATACTTATTGTTACCATTAACCAGTCAAATAACACTTCACGGATACGTTCTCTTTCCGGGTAATCAATTCCGAGCTGTGTGATTACCGGTTTCCATAGGAACTTGAACGGATGCGCCCTGCGTAGAAAATCGGCCAGAACACTGTCATGGGTAGGCTTGGTGGTATATGCAACTACCACGGTGACCGCGGTGCTTGCTATGAACACAAGAATCACCCGCAGCCCGAAAAAATCATAATCGCTGTGAAACAGCAGTGGCGTACCATTAGCATAAGTTTGTCCGAACAGCAGTTGCAGCGGTGCATCAAAAACCTTGAACACCAGAATCATGAGTGTGATTACTACGCTTGTCAGAAAGCCTGCCAGTTCGCTCAGGGCATTCATCCTCCACCAGAACCAGCGCATAACCACAAGAAAACTCACCGTTGTCAATAACATACCGCCGATCTGGATAAGTACCAGCACTGAATCGGCAAAATATGCAACCGTTCCGCCAAGTATCGCCATAAGAACACTCACGAGTCGTCCAACAGTTACATAATACCGTTCGGATTTGTTACGTTCGATAAATCGTTTGTAGAAATCATTGACAAAGTAGGATGAACCCCAGTTAATCATTGTGGAAATAGTCGACATAAAAGCGGCAAGCATTGCGACAAAAAGCATGCCTCTGAGCCCCGGAGGCAGATAATTCATCATCATATGGGGATAGGCTGTTTCCTCTGCCGGGCCGCCGTCAAAACCGGGGAGAAGAATAAGCGAACACAGCGCTACTATTATCCATGGCCATGCATTAACCGACCAGTATACCATGGTGTAGAAAAGAGATGCGAAGGATGCGTGACGTTCGTCCCGTGTGGCAAGCAGGCGCTGAGCGTTATACCCGTTGGTCACTGCAAGCTGCCACCATAAAAGTCCGAAGAAACCTACAGCGTTCCATATCGACAGAAAACCGGGGCCGGCGCCGATTTTCGGCCCGATGGTCAATTCGGTTCCGGGCCATTCAGGCAGAGTTTGCAGCTTCTCAACCATCACATCGAGTCCTCCGACTGCTTTTACGGAATACCACGCAAGCGCAATTGTTCCGCCGGTTGCCAAGATAAGCTGGAAGAAATCGGTGAGCACCACACCCCAAAGACCGGCAAGTGCACAGTATATAAGCGCTATGGTTATTGCGATACCGACCGCGACTGCTTTATCGGTCGAGGAAATCCCCAGACTTTCCGACAGTATGTTCTCCATGGCTTTGGTGACCCATCCCATGATTAGTGCATTCATTATTAGCGATGTCCAAAACGCATAAGCGCCCCGTAGAAATGCGGCTGTTTTCCCGCTGTAACGAATTTCTATGAACTCAAGGTCGGTAATGATGCCGAGTCGCCTCCAGAGGCCGGCGAACAGAAAAACGGCGAGACCTGCTCCAACTGCCGGGCACCAATATTGCCATGCCGCGTATACCCCGAATCTGCGCACAAGTCCGGAAACCCAGAGAGGTGTATCCGAAGCAAAACTTGTCGCCACAAGGGAAGCGCCTGCCAGATACCAGGTCAGCCGTCTTCCCGAAACGAAAAAGTCACTGAGGCTTTTCCCTGCCCGTTTACTGACCGAAAGCCCGATAATAAGCATAAGAATGAGATATATGATAACAACCGACCAGTCGAGGGCAGATAGACGAGAATTGATGTCAAACATGCAGATCTCCCTGAAAATAATCATATAATAAATTATTATTGGGCAATTACACTGTATTCAGGTATATAATAAGAATAAAAACAAGAAGGATTATTAAACAAATATTATTGTAATTCAAAAATTATTCACAATTTTTATTTTTTGGATTGAGAATTATGAAATCTGCAATTTCTACAATTTTCATTTAAAATTTTTAAATGACTTCGGTTTTGATAAATTTTCCCCTTCGGCTTTTTAATTATTCTGGAATTTGTAAAATCCTGGTGTAAATCGGTATCAAAAGAGCAGAGCAATCTTGCGCCACTTACTCTTGCTAAAGCAAGTATATGTAAATCGTTTGATATACAAACTTCTTCTCGTCCAAGTGTATTTATTTCTATAGCTATTAAATCTTCACGAATTTTTCTTGTTGAACCAGTACGATCTAAAACAATTAAAACTCGTCTTATTTTTTCATTTCGAACATACTCATCAAGCAATTTACCACCATATACCATCTTATTTCGCTTAGCATTTAAAGCATCTTTAATAGGTCTAAAATCATCATCAGTATGTA
>JAFGMP010000412.1 GCA_016927495.1 Candidatus Latescibacterota bacterium
ACCGAATAATCGGTAATCAGGTCGGTAACATATCCCTCCCGTTTGACCTGCTCGCCGTCGATATTGAACGTCGGATCAAAATAAACTCCCTGACCGCGGAACGATACCCAGCGGTCGAAACCAGGACGAGGTTCATCCGATGATCCTCCCATGTGCCATTTACCGACAAAGGCGGTTCTATACCCGGCCTGACGGAGCAATACCGGAAATGTGGTTATATCTTTCGAAAGCAGTGTTGAATTATCGAGAATTTGGTGGCGGTGCGCATACATGCCCGTGAGTATCGATGCTCTGCTTGGTGAACAGAGCGATGTGGTGACAAACGCATTTTTGAGGTGAATTCCGTGTGCGGCCATGTTGTCGATGTGAGGCGTTTCGATTACCGGATGCCCGGCAAATCCCATCGCATCATAGCGCAGGTCGTCGATAAGCACGAAGATGATATTCCGCTGTTTTGATCTCGCACCCATTAAAAACGGAGCGGTTGCGGCGGCTCCGGCGGTTTTCAAGAATGTTCTGCGGCTGTGCGTTTTATCCTGATACTCATCGTCACGGTTATGCATAATATCTGTCCCCCTGATATTCCAAGTTATATAATAAGCGCATTAATCTATAAAAACATATTGTACGTGAAGATAATTGTCAATAAGAAGGAATGATAAAAAATGTGATGAAGAAAATAAAGATTTTCATATGAAACCGCAGAAAAAATACTTGACAAAAATTCTTTACCATAGTAAATTTACCATATGTGATATTTATATAGCCTATCATACAGCATCAAAGGTAATGTATGAACAAATTGAAGATATATTCATTTCTTTTATCCCTGGTGTTAACCATATCCTGCAGCAGCAATCCCCCTTCAGAACCTGTGGGAGAATCTTACAGCACAGGTTCACTTCAAATCAACTGTATTTTCCCCGAAGAAAACCATGCAAAAATTGCAGAACCCGGTAAATCTACAGAATATGCTTATGTCTATATTTATTTTGCCGATGATCAATACCTTGGCAAACAGGAACTGGTTATGCTCGACAGAAATGCCATAACAACGATAAAACTGAAATCAGGCATGACAATTCTTTGTAAGGTGATGGGTTTTGACGAACGATTATTTATAACATATCAGGGTAAATCGTCTCCGGTAAGGATTATCGAAGATCAGACCACAACTGTAGACATTATTATGAAAAAAATCGGTATTGCCACAATACCCGGCGGAAGTTTCGACATGGGTTCTGATGACGGTAACAGTGATGAGCAGCCGGTTCATACAATTACCGTCGATACTTTCCGGATGAGTGTAACTGAAATCACAAAATTCCAATGGAAAGCTATACTGCCAAACGTCGTTCTGGAAAAAGAGGATGAGGAAGAAGAGCCACCTGAACTTGAAGAAGGTGAAATATTTATTCCCGAACAATTCCGGCATGACGACAGTCTTCCTGCACAAAATCCCAGCTGGTTGCAGGCTGTTGCATTTTGTAATCGATTAAGTGAATTATCGAATCTTGAACCATGCTATGATTATGAAACATGGGAATGCGATCTCAGTAAAAACGGATACCGTCTGCCGACTGAAGCCGAATGGGAATATGCTTGCCGTGCCGGATTAACAACTCCGGAAATTGAAGCTGCAAATAATAATATCGATACAATGGGATGGTATGATTTAAACAGTAAAGATCAGGCGCACCCTGTCGCAGAAAAAGAGCCCAATCCATGGGGTTTATATGACATCTACGGGAATGTGGCTGAATTTTGTAATGACGGGTATGATAAAAGCTTTTACGGTAAAAGCCCGGAATTAAATCCTTTGGCGCCTGAAGTCCCATTGAAACAATATGTAATTCGCGGCGGAAGTTATGTAAGCGATCAGTTTTCCTGCCGGGCAACTTCTCGTGCTTCTACAGGGAAAAGCTCCCAAAAACTCACGTTGGGATTTCGTGTTGTTTGCCGTTGAAAATCAAATTTTTGAATAATTTTGAACTTGATTGTATATGATATTGTGCCTTAAAGATAGTTGCTCAGCTCCTCAATATAATATGTAGATAATAGTTGAAAATTTATCGGAAGAGGCGCAAAAAAATACTTGACAAAAATAATTTACCGAAGTAAATTTACTTATATAGAGAAACGCAAGACCATGAATGAACATAGTTTTATTTTTTATTAAGAAAAACTTAATCCTTATGGAAAGGAAAGGCCTCATGAAAACGTTTAAAGTGGTTATGCCGGTGCTCGTTTATTTGATTATTTCTGTTCCCGCTTTTGCCCAGGATTTCGGTACATTGATTCATTTTTCTTCAGAGAACTCCCTCTGGAATACTGATTGGTCCCTTGATGGTAAATGGATAACTTTCGGTTACGGGGAAGATATCTGGATCGTTTCGACAGTGGATGGCACAAAGAAAAACCTGACACTTGAAATTGAGGATGATTGCAGTTTTCCGGTTTTTTCTCCCGATGGTAGTGAAGTTATGTTTTCATGCCGGTTTATCCATGAGTCAAAACAGGCCAGCTCTACCCTGAGGAGTATAAACATAGAAACCGGAAATATCAGCATTGTAATGGAAGAAGCGTATTCCGGATCATACAGCCGGGATGGAAATTACCTCGTCTATATATACTGGCCTGA
Organism: Candidatus Latescibacterota bacterium; assembly: GCA_016927495.1. Classification (GTDB taxonomy): domain Bacteria; phylum Latescibacterota; class Latescibacteria; order Latescibacterales; family Latescibacteraceae; genus JAFGMP01. The sequence continues at coordinate 2,642 of JAFGMP010000412.1, forward strand.
TCCGGACAACCATGTTAATATGTGTCATGCGGTGCATAATTTGGAAAACAACAAAACCGAATACTATGATTTTTTTGGCAATGCACCGCCATACTTTAATTTTGGCAATTCGCAGATGAGCCCCGATAATACCTATTTTGTAACGACACTTGGAAAGATAGGCGGGCAGGACAATTCCGAAAATCCCGATGCCCTCTATCGTGTATATCTGGACGGCAGTGTCGAAGAAATTTTATCAGATGGTGCTCCCTGGTATCCGAAATTCTCACCCGACGGCAAATGGATACTGTACACCCGGTGGGATTATTCCGATATGGATGTTGTACGAAACAAGCCTGCAAGAGCGATATATGTGTATAACATGGAAACGGGAGAAACAATAAATCCAATCCCGAACAATTCGTACTGGAGTTTGTGCGGAAGCTGGTCTCCCGATGGCAAAAAAATCTGCTA
>JAFGMP010000413.1 GCA_016927495.1 Candidatus Latescibacterota bacterium
CTCCATGTTAAGTGTTAAGGAACTTCAACATGGCACGTGGCCAGCCGTTATGTCAACTTTTCTGAAATCCTATGGGATGGTAGTGTATTCATTTGAAAGTTCAATGACTTGGTCCGCAAGGATACTTTTTCGTTTTTTCACCTCTTTATGCTGTCCGAGATCATCATAGTTCATATTGGATTTTGCCCGAACTATAAATGTTGTCCCCTTGCAATGCAACGAATATAGCCATTTATAATCGATATACCCCCGGTCCGCCGTTAATATGCTGTCCGGTGGTAATGTCGGCAAACCCATCTCATGATCTTTTGCGAACGTTACATCATGGCGTTTTCCATCCGTAAGCGACATATAGCAAGGAAGGCATCCATCATGATCCAGAAGCATATGGAGCTTTATAGCACCTTTTCGTTTCCGGTACCGCGCCCATGGAAACTGGGAAAGGCATAAACTGATCAAGGTCGAATCCAAGGTATAAACCGGCATCTTTATCTTGAACTTATGCCCCGGTACCAGTTTCTGACAGTGCTCGTAGAGTGAATAGAACATTTCCCCCCAAATCTGGCAGGGCCTCTCCCTGTTCGCATCGGCAAGAGTACTCTTTGCGACAGTCGTTAAACCGACATGATGCCATTTATCTGCTTGAGTCCTAAGATTTGTCTGAATATCTCGCAGACTCCAAAGGTCCTTGAGCTGAACATAAAAAAGTGTCGTCAATTGCTGAAGACAACCCATCTTTTTAACGTATTTATCCCCATCATATCGATTAACGATAGGTCTGAAATTCTTTTGAATGAGAAGATGCATCAACTGATGAAATATTATATTCTTTCTGTTCAAGGTCGCCTTCCTTTCCTTTATTGCTTTTCACAATAAATATAGGTCTGGTGACCTTGTCCTTTTGTTAATTTAACCGGACACTACTGAGTATAGTTATGAAGATGGGATAACCAATGTTCAACAACTTGGATATCGTACTCAATACACTTTAAAGTTTCTGAAATATCGAATGTTTTTGGGGTTGAATAGCCTTGAAGAATATTCTTAGCTTTGGCCAAGGATAAGAAGCCTATTCCTGCTGTAAAGAAAAGTAGTTCTCGTATATGCATTTCAATTTCCTTTGATAGAGTAATCGATTTGGTTAGGCCAAAAAAATACTTTTACAATTTCTGCTTTTTGTTTTTCAAAAAGTATCGCTATTTTATTCTTAGTACTCATTCTTATTCATTTATCCTGCAATTGTTCCTCATTGCATTGAGGAGAGGCCAGAAAATTTTGCATAACGATTTATATATGTCGGTTTTATGTGTCACCGGTCCATTGAGAAGGTTTCAAAGGCCTATCGGCAAAAAAACCTTACGACAATCCCTCCCAAAACGCATAATCTTGCGTTCCTCCAGTTCATTATCCGGGCCTGTTCCGGCAGTGTGTTCCACAAGGGTTCCAGCTACTTATACGACAAAAAATTCATCCCTGGTCCCATTGACGAATTGTTCCATCAGAAAGCAGGCACCTTCACTTTTTAAATAAAATATCAAAAATCTTTCCGGTATTTAATGCAATGCTGTCCCAGTTATATTTATCACTTACCAGCTCGCGGTATTTCCTGCCGCTATCGAGCAATTTCCCATCATGCATGAATTCGTTAAGTTTTTCAGCCAGATTATTCACATCACCAGATTTAAAGAAGCATCGCTCTTCGATCTCCAGTTCCCTGTGAGCGGGGATATCACTTACCACAACAGGTAACCCGTGGCTCATTGCTTCAAGCAAAGCGATCGGTTGTCCTTCTATGAATGAAGGTAAAACGAAGATGCCCGCATTCGAATAAAATAAATCCAATTCGGCCCCTGTAATGAAACCGGGAAGAATTATATTGCTGTTCTTCTTTGCCGTGGCAAACACATCCAGCGAATATTTCGAAACATGGTCAGCCGTCCCTGCGATGACCAGCTTCCAATCGGTATTCAGTTTATTGAATGCCTTCAATAATAAGTCTACACCTTTCTCTGGAACGAATCTGCATGCGGAAAAAATAAACCTCTTTTTCGTTAAATGATAGCTGGTGATATCGCTATCGATGTGAGCGGGAAGATTAACCCCATTGGGGATGACAACGCTGTCTTTCCCCGTATTCTCTTTGATTACTGTCTGGTTTGTTTTTGAAACTGTAATAACCGTATCGGAAAAAAGACATGCCACATTTTCAACCATCCGCAATAATAATCTGTCAAAATTGTTCCACTTTCCCTGGTAATAATTGGGAAGGTGGTAGGTCATCACAACGGAAAAACCGAGCATTTTGGCAATTGGTGCAACGATAGCCGGACCGAAACTGTGTATATGAAGAACTTTTACCCCTTTAACTTTAAGCAGTATCAACCCAATAAAGCTATGGTATATCGCCTCCATATGCTTCTGTTTTGGAACCCACAAATCGATAAAATCAATATTTTCATGTTTATAGCATCGGCTTTTCTCCGTAAGATAATTACTTCTTCGGCAGATATACAGCCGGAACCCAAGTGAGGCCAACCGGGGGTACAACTGTTCGCAATGCCTTTCAACGCCGCCCATCACATGGGGAAAGCCTCTGAGACCTATCGCACCTATTACTTTACCGTTTCTTCTGCTCATTGAATTTTTTTCGGAATATAATAATCTTGAACCAATGCATGAATAACCGTTAGCAAAACCAGTTTCAGAGAAGAAAAACCAAACTAAAAAAGGATCGTCGGCGATTAAAATTATAGTAATAACGATCCAATATAATATTGAATTTACAACGGAAATCCACAACGAATTATCCTGAACAAAAATAATATGTTTTTATAAACAGGAAGAGAAATCGCCCATCATTCTTTTTTATAATACTCCTCTTTCAAATTGGAATGATGTTGAAGAGACACCTTGTTTTTAATGATGTTTCCACTATATAAATTATGGCTGCAATATCCCCCACCGTTTTCGCTGATTTCATAATCGTTCTTGCTTAAAATAATATTATTCACTATTTGTGTATATTCACAATGCTGAAGTTGGATTCCATATTTGTTATTGATCACCGAATTTCCCGAAATTATCGAATGACCGAGTGAACCGTCTATGCCGAACGCGGCATTATCATGTATGATGTTGTCGGAGATAATCGAATGTCCCATGGTTTTCACATCCATACCGCTTCCGGTGTTGTTGCGGACGATATTCCCTTTTATGATTATATGACTTGAAGAAGTCAAATTCGGCGCGGTTCCTATACCTACCTCGTTGGAATACACATCGTTTCCTATGATTGAAATGTTGCTTGTATATTCACCCAACGAAATGCCCTGACGCGCCTGTGTGACAATATTGCCCTGAATCAATACATCGGTTACGGGCTTGTCGTGAGGATTATTGCCGTTTTTGTTGCCTCTTGTGCAAATACCGAAATTTTTACAGTCCATGACGAAATTATTGACGATCTGGCCGAATCCGGTGGCACGGTTCGCATTTCCGGGCAGCGTTCCGGCTTCAACCTCAATCCCGAAATCTCCCGAGTGGTAAACGCGATTTCCCTCTATTAAAAAATTTTCAGGGTCCGCAAGGTGTATACCGTCCATATTGATGCTGTCTACCAGACAATCCCGAACCGTGATCCTTTTCCCCCCCATGATGCGGATTCCCTGCTGAAATGTGTGTTGTATTCTTACATTTCTGATGGTGACATCGGTAACCCCGATATACGAGACCCCGAATCCCATTTTACTGACACGCTGGTTACCATCCAGCGTCAGATCGGAAATTTTAAGGTTTGTGTTGAAGCTGCAGTGATGTGCTGAAGTGTCCCATTTTGCAGGGACTTTCATGTTGAATACGATGCCGCCGTGAAACACCGATGTACCGATGAGTCTGATAACGCACGATTCCCTGTCCGTACCTGCGATCTCGGTATGGGAAGGCTGAAGCAAAGACGAGCCGACACAATAAATACCGGGAGTAAACAGCAGCCGGCACCCTGCAGGCAGTGAGGACAGGGCCTTGTTGATCGGCTTGCGCTGATCCTTCGTCGGGTGGGAGATAACCCCGAACCACTGCGGGTAGACCTCCTTGACGTACGCATTCCCGCGGAAGGAAACGGTGCCGGTTCCCTCTTTGCCGTCTGCTGCGAACAGTTCTTTTAAGGGAGCCGTTAACGGGCCGAGAATCGAAATGGTGACGTTATCGGCAATCAGGAATCTGCCGTTTCCTCTGAATTCCAGATAATCGGTGACTGTATCCGACACTGTTTTAGTAACGGCCGTGTCGATGACAATAGCGGGTGATCTTGCCGGTACCAGTAGAAGAAACAGTACTACGGAACAGATATTTTCGATTCGCATCAACAGCTCGCAGTTGTGGGGAATTGGTGAAAGGCGATCCTGAAATTATGCCGGTAGATACAGATTGTATTTAGTAGAAACGGTGAAAATACTGCGCGTACGACCGTTTTCCTATCTGCACCTGCACGATGCAGCAGCCGGAATTACTACCTCTCCGGCTCCAGGAAAGTTCATGGCTGCCGCGTGAAAAAGTTCTCTCGATGATATTTTCCAGTTTCCTCCCCGCAACATTGGTCAGCAGCTTTCCCACCAGATGTACCTTGTATTGTTCACCCGCCACATTTTCCTCACTGTTTGGATTCGTGCAGGAGAGTATGAGAAAAACCAAAAAAAGAACCATTGAAGAGAAAAAGAAACCTATCGGTTTTGCCATAGATAATTCCTCTTACTCATGCCGGCACCCCATTATTACTTGTATCGTAAACAACCTTTTTGTCAATATTGTGAACCGAAAAATATTGCTTATACAGTTCATTTGCAATTACAGGGTTTCCAGTTGTTTTTATCACGCCTGCAGTAATGTCTTGTTTTATGCAAAATATTTCAAACCAGTCCTATCGTCCTGAAACGATACACTTCCTTGTTACCCTCTTCCCGCCGCCGAAGTCAACCAGAACGATCAATGCCTGGCCTGCTGAAGTTTTCGGCACCAGGTACTTTGTGCTCCTCTCGCTGCTCGTCCAGAGCAGCCTGCCGCGGAAATCGTATACATTGATCCGGTTCGCAGCCTTTCCTTGGGGTAGATTAACTGCTGTTGAATTACCCGCTGGGGTGAATGAAAAGTTGGGAAAGATGTCAGGTAAAGCTCTTTTTGTCGACGGAAGGAACCTGGTTGCAGTCGTATACCCGTTATTGTATCGGTAAATTGAAACCATGGTATCGGATACCGTTACAACAAGCGACCGGGCGGTGTCGACATGGATGAAGGGGGGAGTGCGATTGTACAACAGATCATTGCCGATACCGTAAATGCGATAATCACCGTTAGAGACCGAGTTTTCGAAAATCGTAAGTTCGGACAGGTACTCCGCTAAGCATGCCCTGCGATCGGACGAAGAAGAACCTGTATATAAAAAAGAATAAACAGCGGGATTTTGAATGCCGAAGGAATAATCAAAACTAAGAAATTTCACATCCAAACATGAACCGTCGCAACCCACCGTGCTATCTGCCTTGAGAAAAACAGATAAGGCCCCGTCGATAATGAAGTAATAAGGCCTTTTACCTAATTCTTTTTCTTTAATTACGAAGCTTTTTAGAACAAATTGGCCATTTTTAAGGTTGACAAGAAAGTGGCTGGACAAATCATACCAGATATCAGTTGGCTGCATAGTTACAGCAAGTATCGAATCCATTACTATGTGTCCAACCATATACCAACCAGTATGATCTGAGTTGTAGTGTATAGTAAGAAGGCTGTCCACTGGGACAAAGTTTGTATTTGTCCATTGATATGACATTAAAATTGGATATGATCCTCTATTCGTTAAAATTACAAGCGACTGGTTTACTGAGGTAAATGAGGGAGATATTGAAGTGGGCCTCTTATAACGTCCATCCTTTTCTCTGGCTAAATCACTATAACTGGTCTTCGCATAACCGATGAACTTCGGATTGGCCGGTTCAGAAATATCGATCATTGAATAGCACGAGTCCGGTGCGTTCATCTCTGAAAGCAACAGTGTATCGCCCACGACCATAGCCCAATTAAAAAGCTGAGCCGGTATTTCCCCTAATAAGGAATCCGCAGTTATTACCTTTTTCGTGTTTAATCCTGCCGACGGTTTATAAGTATACACTGTATCGTAGTATAAAACCGTATCCTCCTTCCCCGCGACACAGACTTTATATGAAAACCAGGTATTGGGGTCGCTAATAGAATCGATATATGAAACAGGTCCCATGTATCGCGGATCGTCGTTCTGAATGCTCGTCACCGGCTCGGGATTTTGAAAGTGCGGCAGCCGATAGATATCGATGCTTTTTTCTGCAATGGATGAATCGATGAATGTAATGCAAACATACTCTGATACAGGGTACCAAATGGCCTGCAGGCCGGATATCTTTTTCACCTCTTTCAGTTCCAGGGTCGTTTCCTTCACTCTATTCGAGGTGTCCGAGATTTCACCGCCGCCTATTCCTATCAGACAATATTCGTACGTCGTCTGCGGAGAAAGTCCGTCATCAAGGTAACGATTTAATTGGGATGGCAAGGTAACTGTTGTTGTGAACTCACCGGCATCTTCGACCCGTCTGAGAACATGAAAGGAATCAGTGCCCGCGTCATTATTTCTCCACTCAAGCTGTATACTGCTGTCGGAAACCGGATCCACACTGATTAAATACGGGGCTTCGAGAGCGAAAACAAAATGGACGAAAATTCCGATAACCGCGAACATCGCCACCCACCGGTTACCTATGCATTTTTCGGAAGATTTCAAGAATGAAGACATGAGGGGGCCTTTCTATTACGTCTTTAAAGCGTATTCTTGGTAAAGCGAATGTACGGACATTTATATTTGTCTTTTCCTTCACTCCTCATACCTGTAGCCCCCTTTTAACTTATACCTGGCGATCCATGCCAGCGGCACCTTCGGATGATCCCGCATTGCCGGCGCTGCGCTTCCGATCATCCAGCAGTTCTTAGGACATTTTTTTACTGCCGTTCTCACTTCTTTCGCTTTTTCCGATGACCATATTTCCTCGAAGCTTTTATCGTTCAGGTTGCCCATGCTCATCTTTTCCATCATTCCATTACAGGGCAGGACATCACCGTACGGATCCAGAAAAAAACCGTTTTTTCCCATATCGCATGGAAGAAGCCTCGGCTTGCCGTGGATATAATTGATAAGACCGTGGTTGAAATAGGCTCGCAGCCATTTTTTCGGAGAATTGCTTTTAAGCAGCTTGTTCACCAGCGCTTCGAACGCCTTCTGCACCTTCTCCTTGTTGTCGATCTTATTGTCTGTTTTTCTGAAGTAAAACGAATTGTGAAGGGTGGCGGTCGCGAACTCCATCCCCATATGATTGGAAAGATTATACAGAGCGACCAGATCGTCGGCGTTCATTTCCTGCACCGTCATGCCGAAACCGACGTCTTTCACCCCCATGTCGACGAGCGTGAGCAGCGTGCGCAATCCCTTATCGAATCCGTCCTTGATGCCCCGTATGGTGTCGTTGGCAACCTGGAGTCCCTCGATACTGAGGCGAATGCCGATATCCCGGCGTTTCTTGAATAAACTGATTATTCTATCCGTGAAATAGCCATTCGAACTTACCACCACTCTGCCAGCCTTACCGCGCACCACATCAACGATCTCTTCGATATCCTTCCGGATGAACGGTTCACCGCCAGTGATATTCGCGAAAGTCATTCGAGGGAGTTTCCTGATTGTTTCAATCGTAATTTCCTCGTCCGGCTTGGTCGGAAAATGGAAACAATCACACATGTTGCAGCGGGCGTTGCATCGGTAGGTGACGATGATGGAACCGTAAAGGGTCTCGAACATTTCAGATAATTTTCTTTATCGGATATCGGTTGAATATGGTATTCTATGATTCGGGTAGTGATATTCGTATGGATGCTTTACAACCTAAATGCCAACTATTAACGCGACAACGAAGAAAACGGCCAATCATCACAAGAGGATTGCCTTATTCTGCCGCCGCCTCGCAAAAAACCGCCTTCATCGATTCAAAGGTTTTGTTCCAGTCGAACAGGGCGAGTCTTTCCGAGGCACGGGAAACAATCCGATCGGCGAATCCCTTATCATGATACACTTTCATCATCGCTTCCAATAAGGCATGGGCATTGCCGGATTCGAATAGATAACATGCATTTCCCGCCACCTCTTCCATCGCCCCGGCGTTTGAACACACCAGTGGTTTCCGGTGCTCCATGGCCTCGAGAAGCGGAAATCCGAATCCTTCGTAACGTGATGGGATCACCACCATTTCACTTATGGAATAAAGCGCATCGACACATGCATCACTCACCCTGCCCAGCCACATCACTGATCCGGCAAGACCCTGCCGATCTATTTCCATTATCAATTTCTCATGCCCTTCGCCTTTCGGGCCGACCAGAACGAGCGGAGGAACGTCAGGAAAATCCCGTCGCATCTCTTTATAAGCAATCAACAGCAGATCCAATCCTTTACCTATGAAATCAGTCCTTCCGGGAGTAAAAAGGATTTCCTTCAATACCGCTCCCGTCTCCTTTTTGATTTCTTCCGTCGGATTGCCGATGTTGCCCTCCTTTTTGCGGGGATTCGGACCTGAATAGATCACCCGCGCCTTAGGGGCTTTAGGGAAATAGTTTGATAGATCCCGGGCGGTTGTCTGTGATACCGCCGTAAGCAGGCACCCCCTTTTGATGGAAAGCGGGATCGCCAATCTCTTTCTGAACACCATCCGTGCAAACGAATATTTTCCTTTCAAATGATACTCGCCGAAGTCATGAAACGTTACGACGGTCTTTGCCTTCCAACGGCCGGGAAAGGCATTCGTACCGCTGGGAATCCAAAAAACGTCGATCGACTCCTTGTCGACAGTGCGTTGTGCAATAAACTCAATCCACAATGCTTTTTTGATCTGATTATCGAGAAACGGTATATATATTTTTTTAATCCGCCCATGAGGTTCCAAAATCTCATTAAGTTCGGCATTACAGAACACGACGAATTCGAGATTCACATATTTTTCGGTCATTCCATAGAGGATTTTTTCGACATAGAGCTCAAGCCCGGCTCTCCTGCCGTAGAGGGTGTGAATCATGCCGATTTTCATTAACGCGTCACCGTGCTCTAAGACATACGCCGATTTTATTAACCGGTTCAACTATCTTTAAACTGCATTGAGGCGTCATGAATCTCATTCTGATGTCGACTCTTTTCGAGATCGGCGACTGCATATCCGGCGAGTATCCAAAACATCGAACTGGAGGAGATGGCAAACCAGTGTTCAGTCGTCAGAGACGCAATACCATATACCAACAAAGACGAATGTGCGGTGAATTGAACAAGCCCGGACCCATTAATTATTAAAGCCTTATGCAATTTATAGGCAAAAATTAAAAAAATCAATAAAAAAGGTACTCCATTCTCCAACGCCATCGCTAAATATATGCTTTCGGTTGAATGAAAACCGATATCGATTTTTGTTTCGGCATTTCGAAAATACCCTAATCCAAACGGATGGTTTATAATATTGCCGACAAGATTATAGTATGCGGATAAATGACCCCAGGTAGACGGGTCCACGACGCTTAAGAGCTCCTTAATAAAAACACCTATGACTATAAAACCGATCAATATACAGAACGCCAACTTTTTTGTCCTGGCGAAATAGCGACCTTTTTTCATCCCGGTAAACATATACCCGATGATGCACGCTCCGATAATCGCTCTGGTGAGTGATAATAAAACGATAATTATGACGGAATAATAAAGAAACGATTCAAAAAGTGAACGCCGTTTATATCTAAACCAGAAGAGTATCGGGACCGAAAAAAAGGCAAACGTCAAAGGGTCGAAAAACGGTCCAAACGCTCTTCTCATTACAACACCCTCTTTGTTGTGAAAATAACATGATCCAATGAGGTTGTAACCCTTTTCAACGGAATCTCCCCTTGCCGCATATATTTTCTCAATGTTCAAATCAGAAAGCGTTTTTTCTCCTAAAAAATAGAACAACATTTCAAAAATGATTATCGCAAGGGAAAATAAAATCATCACGAAATTCACGTCTCTTCTGGTGTGACCGGACCTGAATACCCTTCCTATCGCGTAAAGCAATACCGGATTCAGATACAACTTTACACCATAAATGACAGCCTTTTGGTCAGCGTTCGACAGAAATACCGACGTCACAACGGCGCATCCGAATAGGATTGCCCATTTATCCACGGAATGAATCTTTTCCGACAGCAAGAGATATATCGCAGCAATGGGAAAAAAAACAATAACAACCACCTGCTTAAGTGCAAACAGCAGTTTAATTGCATTGATTGAAATATCCAGTGTTGATAATATCAGGGCAAGCTGAAATTGCACAAGCAGCAAAAAAGAAAACAGGTAGAGAAATACTCTACCGCAATCGAAATTAGTGGTGATTTTCCGCATTAATTCATCTTTTTTATCTTGCTAAAGAACTTAGTATTTGATCTGTTTTAAACTATGCAATGAGGGTTTCATCCAATCGGTAAGTGAAATTCTCTGTTCGACCATCACTGATTTTATATTCATACCTTTTTATACATCAATTGTTCCGAGAGAATTCACAAGTCTCTTCTCCAGAAAGCAGGCGAGAAATGTAGCCTATGATCGCTCTATACTGTGCAATCTTTCCATAATACGGTTAATGATTAAATCCCATGAATAATCCTTGAGAAACAAACGTATTTCATTATTAGATCGTTGTTTGGCGTCATAAGCTGAAGCAACAATAGCGTCGGCATACTCCTTGGGTGTATTTCCGTACCGCGCCCAATGCGACATTCCCAACTTTAATCCGCCGACATCTGTGGACGCAATTCCCAGGCCTGCGGCAAGATAAGCGTAAAACTTTACTGGCTGCTCCACAACATTCATTCTATCAGAAATATCTTTATAGGGGATGAGGCCAACGCTGCATCTATTGAAAATATTCGGTAAATTATTATACGCTATCGGCCCATGGTAGTAAATATTAGAGCCGGTAATATTACTATTTGTCGAATTCGGGCCGAAGAGATCAAATCGCCAATGTGGTAAAAGAGCCGCAGTGGCTTGTAGCAGATCAAGATCAATCCATTTATCAATTGAGCCCACATAAACGGCCCTCATTTCTCCGTTGGGTTGTTTTTGATAATTATTGAAAATAGAAAGGTCGACTCCATTTCGTATAGTAACCACGGGTACATTCGGATTAATATTCTTAATGTAAGCAGTAAGACCTTCTGACACGGACCAGATTTCATCGTATGCCGCTGTTCGAATGCGCTTTACGAACAACGCAATTACTGATGCCGGCATATGAAACGAAAAGCCTTCGGGTTTATCACTAAGTCTCAGAACATTGCACCGCGACCTGACACCTTGTAAGAATATGAAAGTTGGTGACGTTTCATGTATTGTCAAGTTAAATATTTTAGAAAGTAACCACCGCGGTCTCAACAAATTGAAGTACTTAATCTGCCAGTAAAAATGCCAGTATTTGTTATTCATCGGATAGGGCGTCCGCAAAACATACTCATAAAGGTTTTCTGCAATCGGTTGGGGCTTCGTATCGAAACGCTTTATCCATGATTGATTGAATCTTCTGCGTTTTGTTCGGGAGAAGAGGTCTGCCGGCGACGAGGGCAACGAAAGATAATGTACTCGATAACCGTTTCTGGATAGGCCTTCGGCTATAAACTGTATACCGACCTTTGACCCGGGGTAAAGGAATGAATGGCTACCGATTACAAGAGCTTCTTTCAATTGTTAATCCCTTGCGTTAATCAGTTAATCTATTTAAAATGCAGATAATGGTTTTTCAAATGGTCAATTGTAATAAATTATTATAACAAAAAGATAATGGGAAAGTACTCTCATCACAATCAAGCAAGAACATTTTCCAGCTCATTCCTGTCAGGATAGGTAATGAGTACCGCACGATGAGGTCCGTGAAACACAAAAAAACTGCCCGCCGAAACGGCAGAAACCCCGGCCTCACCTACTGCTGCAGAAAAGTCTTTTATATTACCAGCACCGCCCAACGCCACTACAGGAATCGAAACTCCTGAAGTGATCACTTTAAGGAGAGCTATATCATAACCGCCAAACGTTCCATCACGGTCCACCGAGTAAATAAGCAATTCTCCTGCTCCACGTTTTTCCACTTCGCACGCATAATCAAGGGCAACTATTTTATGCACTTTCTTTTTAAGGTGATCGTAGACATGATATCCGCCAAAGACGGTTTTTTTCACGTCAATACACACCACTACGCTTTGACTTCCACAGATGTTTGCTGCTTCGGTGATGAAACTCCTATTTTGTATTGCATGCGAATTAATGATTATTTTTTCATACCCGAGCCCAAGAACTTTTCTAACTTGTTCAAGTGTGCTCACTCCTCCGCCGTAAGCAAGAGGCATAAATGCCTCTTTATTAATACGTCCCAACATTTTAAAATCCGGCCCTCGATTATCCCGAGAAGCATCGATATCTATTACCGCAAGCTCATCAACCTCTTTATCATTGAAAACTTTAATGGCGTTAATCGGATCACCCACATATCGTGCATTCTTAAACCGAACCGTTTTGATCAAACCACCGTTTCGGATCAAAAGGGACGGAATTACTCGTGTCTTCAGCATAGTTACATGGCGATAAAATTATGAATCAGTTTTATACCATAAAGGTGACTCTTTTCGGGATGGAACTGCGTAGCAAAAATATTATCCCGTTGAAGCGAGGAAACGAACTCAAGTCCATAATCAGTTGTTGTTACAATATCATCCTTGTCCTCGCATACTACATAAAATGAATGGACAAAATAAAATCGAGGTTCTTGGTGCATATCGTAGAATAACGGCGTGTTTTTTTTTATCTTTACGGTATTCCATCCCATATGCGGTATCCGGAGGTTCGATTCTTTTGTAAATTTAAAGCGAATCGTTTTTGCGTTGATCCACCCAAGTCCGGGCATCTTACCTTCCTCACTTTGTCGAGTGATCATTTGCATTCCGAGGCAAATACATAGGATGGGCGTTTTGTCCTGAATCACTTTTATATGTAATATATCCAATATACCCGTTTCATTTAATTTAGTGATACCATTATCAAAAGAGCCAACACCAGGGAGTATTAACTTTGAGGCTTTAGCAATTTCTTCACGGTTAGCTGATATTCGGGATTCACCACCGGCCTTTCTGATCATGTTCTGCAATGAGCCGGCATTTCCCATACCATAGTCAACAATAGTGATCATATTGTTCTTTTAGTTAATTTACTAATGCATCCTTTTACTCCCTTATGCAGAGAAGCATACCAGGAATTAGCATAGTTTGGATAGTCCCGATAGCTTTTAGGAGGAAGACGCATTATTTCATCAAATTCTTTCCTGGAGATCGAAAATTTATTAATAAGATATAGAATATCTTCTTCCAATTGGCTTTTCGCGTACAATGGTTCTTTCATCGTATCTATGGCTTGTTTCCGATTTATTTGACCTGCACATATCAAACTAGATAGATGTGCTTTTCTTTTATCATATTCAAATTTTTCAGGAAGAATATACGATTGATAAATTTTTGTATAGTTCGATTCAAGATGTTTCCCTCCGTAATCACGCCAGTCTAATTTTTGTGCAATTATTTTTTTCGCCATTTCCTTATCATATTCGATATAGTCTAATAGGTTTATCCATTTAATTCTTTTTATATATTTATGGTAGCATCTCTGTAAAATGCTCCTATGGGGGAACGATTTTAATCGCATTTTACCGAATTTATTTTGAATTGACCTAATATATTTCCAATCGTCATGCCCCTGAGACCATGAATGCGGAAGGATGGATTCAGTCGCAAAGTTTGTCCCTGCTATAATATAGTTAAGACCTTCTTTTTGCGCCTTTTTATAGAGAATCGATACGATCGCATGATCGGAAGGTATTTCGGAATCAGGAGTGGACGCTTTGAGAAATGAGAGCTGAAGATCTTTGAATTCCTCCCAATCAATTACATAAGTAAAAAGATCAACACTCAATTTTTTGCATATATTTTCTATATTCATTACCGAAAGTTCTGAATCCCATCCATTATCAAGATGAACCGCCAGTGGCCGTAGTCCCAATTCCTTAACTTGATAAGCAGTATAACTGCTGTCCACTCCGCCGCTTACTCCAATAATGCAATCGTATCTATTGTTTTTTCCCCGTTTTTTTATAGTTGCGACAAGCATTTCAAGTCTTTTCTTTTTTTGTTCGGGAGAGAAACAATATGGTTCGTTTCTATGTTCTTTTAATACTCGTGTGCAGTGATTGCAATATCCATTACTATCAAATGTAATCTCAGGATCTGAAGTATCCATGATACAACGATTGCATATTTGATACATCCGATTCATTAAATTGCTCCTTTAGTAACTGTAGTTTAGCACATTTTCGCACGTAGAAAGCGGTGAGATACTCCACGAGGTATTTTTAGTTTGCCAACAAAAATATC
>JAFGMP010000414.1 GCA_016927495.1 Candidatus Latescibacterota bacterium
CGAGCGTAATTTTATCCCGTGGTGGGAATCGAAACTCATGGGATGGAAACTCGCCTATCCCACCGATGTGGATATGTTCGGCAAACGTCAACCCATTTTTGTAACACCGGAGGAGTGTATCAATAACTGGGCGGGATACAACCGGCCATATGAATTCGGGATCGACATCCTCATGGTTGCCGATACCTTCGGCACCGGAGGTGTTTGCCTGTTTGAGGAACCTGCGCTGCCCGATTCGGTGTCGCGGCCCAGATTCAGCCCGTACAGCAAAGCGGGTCAGTTCGACAATACACGGTATGCACGGGATGTGGTCGTGAACGGCCCGCTGCGGAGTATTGTTCGTGTGCATACCATGAACTGGCGCTCCGGTAAAGGAGATTATGAACTCGAGCAGTATTATACGGCATACAAAGACAAAAGCTATTCCACCTGTAAGGTGAAATTCCTGAAATATTTGCCTGAGGAACCGGGTACACGATTCGGCTGCGGGATTCGTGGGATCATGAATGAATACACCTCGTACCATGAGGGCGGCACGGTGATTACTTTCGGAAAGGATGTCGTAATCGAATCACCAAGCCCGGATGAGGTTGGAGAGGAAAAAATCAGGACTGTGCTCGATTTCGAGGGACTCGCTCTTGTGGTCAGGGATATATATAATCCTGAATACCGCTACATCAGTTCTTTCGGCGGCAATCACACTTTTTCCATACCGGTTAATAACCAACTTAGTTACGAGTACCTTTTCGCCGGAGCTTGGAGTGAGGGTGTGGAGAACAGAACTGCTGATGAGTTCAAAAATTACGTTATCAAAGCAGCCCGGGAATATAACAATCCTTTGGAAATTAAAAAGTTGATCGTGGAGACGAAAAATTAATTTACATGTCAGTCCTCTATTAAACGTTCATCTTCGGGCTCGATATGGATTGTGACAAATGCGGCATTGAGCAGAATGGAACGTATGGCGTTTTCGGCTTCAGTGGCTATTTCATGGCCCTCACGGACGGTCAGCTCGGGATCCACAAGCACATGTGCATCCAGGCTTACATATCTGCCGAGAGAACGGGTGCGTATATAATGAAAATCCTTTACACCCTTCACTTCCCCGATGGCTTTTTCGACGGCACGTTTTGTTTCTGTCGATAATGATTCATCAGACAGTTCTTTTAATGCGCTCCACCCGATATCGAAACCTATTTTTATGATAAGGATGCTGACAAAAACTGCCGCTATCGGATCCAGTACTGTCCAGCGTTCACCAAGTAGAAGAGCGCCACCGACACCTAAAACGGTACCGACAGATGAGAATGCATCGGAACGGTGATGCCATGCATTCGCTTCAAGGGACCGTGAACCGACCTGACGGGCTACTCTGCGGGTATACCAGAACAATACCTCTTTCGACAAAATAGATAAAATACCGGCTAAAAGAGCTGTTAAACCGGGCTTGGGGGGATGTATTCCGTCCAAAAAATGCAGAATGGCATGACCGTTAGTCCTGAATATTCCTAATCCGGTTAGAGCCAGCACTAAACCCATTAAAAAGGAAATTGCGGTTTCTATCCTTCCATGGCCGTAAGCGTGGGTGCTGTCCGGAGGTTTAGCGAGAAATTTAAGTCCGACAAAAACACCGATGTCGGTTAGAAGGTCGGAGGCCGAATGAAAAGCATCTGCAATCATGGCTGACGATGTGCCAATGATTCCTCCCATAAATTTGAGGATAATCAGGAGAACATTGATAATTATACCGACGATAGTAACCCGCATGCCCGAATGCAGCATACTGTCTGGAAGCGTTGCGGCAGATGATTTCGATGAAAGCGGCAAATTCATGGTGAAGGTCTTTATATTGAGAAAGTAATAAAAGTATTAAAAGTCTTGTATACTAACTGAGAATATATACAAATTCTTTTTAAAAATAAATGGTGAAAGCCTACTGTTTAGAGGTTTATTATTTCTCGACGACAACATATACTTTTATCGTGATGGTGCCTCCGTTTGATCTGACGCTGAGTGATGTTAAATGTTCGCCCTCCGATAATCCTCTTCTGTCGACCTTGACGGTGACTGTTGCATCACCTGCACCGGCATCAGGGCTGATCGTGCACCAGGTAAATCTTTCGTCAGACGATACCATCCAATCGAGCTTTTTTGCTCCTTCATTCGTATTGGAATTGGTAATTGAAAACGTTTTTTCGGTTAATAATGTTCCGAAATATAGGGTAGTTGTATCAACAACAAGTATGGGAGCATTTTTGTCGGTTCCGGTCGTATTGTTACAACCTGTATTCATAGCCATCAGAATTAATAACAAAATATTTAAAGTAAAAATACCGTACAGCCGCCTTGGATATAAATAAACCATGATGTTGTCCATATATCAATTATATAATATTTTCCGGGCGCCGATTTTCATTGTTTATATACTGGTTTCCGGCTTTAATGTAATTTACAGCATTTTTTGGTGTTTTGTACAATAAATTTTGCACCGTGGTCATAAAATGATCGGATTATTTCCTTCTGCCAGAACTTTTATGATTTCAGATTTGTCGCTGAAAGAGTGAATAAGATATTTGAGTGTATTCCTGTAAATAATATTGCTCAATTCATGGTCATTATTTAATAGCCATAAAAACTCGGATTTATTAATTATAATTATTCTGCTTTCGGTGGTTGATACTACATCAGCAAAACGGGTTAATCCGCATAACACCCCTATTTCGCCTATCGATCCGACGGGTGTTATATATACCAGCAGTTTTTGCTGGCCTGATACAACTTTGAGCTGTCCCCATAACAACACATAAAGCTCGTTTGACTCATCGCCGTTTTTGAATAATGTATGATTTTCAGGGACGTTTATTTGCCGGCAAATATTCAATATTTCTCTGTATTGCTTATCATTGAGGCCATTGAATATCTGAATGCTTTTTATATATTCAATGATATACTCGCTGTCTTTTATTACAGAACGGCGCTCTTTACTTTTACGCTGGTCATATTCTACCGGTATATCCTGTCTTCGTCTGTCAAAACCCGATCTGCGATATTCTTTTTTCATATTTTACCTTATCTGCCCGGATTAAAAAAACAAACGTGTAATTTGTTTTGGAAACACACAATACATCGATTTACCGATTAATAGTAAGAATACGTTACCATGTCAATTAAATCAAGTGTCTTAAATCAAAAAAATGAGAATAATCAAAAATATACTTGATACCTTACTCATATCATTATAACTTAGAAGTAATTAACAATTGCGGAATGCAATATATTCAATGAAAGGAGTTGAAAGTTATGAGAATCGGAACAATGTACAAAACCGGTGTTGCGGGCATGCTCCTGCTGCTGTTGGTCGTAGGATGCGCAGCAAACAAGGAAATGCAGCAGCAACTCGATCAGCAGAAAAAACAGCTCCAGCAATCCCAAAGCAGAATCCAGGAACTCGAGAGCCAGGTTAAAACGCTCCAGGGACGTAATGATGAAATCCAGGGTTCGATTAAACGCCTCGAGAATGAGAAAAGCGAGATCTCAAATGCCGCAAGCTCTTTAAAATCCAGCATTTCCAAACTGGAAAGAGAAAAATCACAGCTCGAAAGCTCTGTTGCCAGCAGTAAAGTAGCTGAAGAAGAAGCACAAAAGAAAATAAAATCGCTTAACTCAAGAATTGCCGCTCTTCAGAAAGACCTTACAGGCAAAAATCAGGAAATTAGCGCAAAAGATGCTGAAATTGCCGCACTCAAGCAGACTCAGTCTCAACTTAACGACACTATAGCCCAGAACAAACAGAAAATCGGCCAACTCCAGGGTGAAATATCTTCTCTTCAAACTCAGATGAATGATGCTATCGCGCAAAAGGACAGCCGGATCAAACTGCTTACCATCCTGCTGGTTATTGCCATAATCCTGACCATTGCAGGTTTCGCATGGGCGATAATGAAAAAGTAACGAGGTAACATCAGTAAATTTGATAAAGAAATATAATATTATTTATGAGTATAAAGAGAACGGGCATCGATGTCCGTTCTTCTTTTATATTACTCACTCATTTTTCATTTCATTCCGCGTTATGCCTGTTTCGTTTAGGAAACGATATAATTTATCCTTATAATACTGGTTGATTTCTGCCGTAAATTCGCAATTTCTTAACTCGGATCATTCATTCATTTTTCGTATGTTTTCCGAACGAACACAATTCTGTCATTTGAACCGGAGAATTCGCCTGAACCGTTTTAATGATGATAACATTTATACGAGTATTTCCGTTGTGAATATTAAAACGCTCAATTCGTTTATAAAGAACCGCTGGTACAGGAAAAACGGATATCGTGAAGTCCTCGTTGTGGCGATTCCCCTGATTCTCAGCACCGGAGCATGGTCCGTTCAGCATTTTGTCGACCGTATGTTTCTTACCTGGTACTCGCCGGAAACTATTGCTGCTGCCATGCCTGCCGGGATTGTGAACTTTACCATCATGAGCCTGTTTATCGGTACTGCCGGATATGTTAACACGTTCGTTGCACAATATTACGGTGCAAAAAGATACGACCGTATCGGGCCGTCTCTCTGGCAGGGTTTATACATCGCAGTAATCGGCGGGTTGGTACTTCTTGCGTTAATTCCGTTTGCAGATAGATTTTTTACATTTATCGGCCATGAGGAAATCGTACGGCAGTATGAGGTAACCTACTTTAATATTTTATGTCTTGGCGCAGCGCCTGCAATTGCAACATCCGCCATGTCCGGTTTCTTTTCAGGCAGGAGCGAAATGTGGCCCATAATGTGGGTCAATATACTTCAGACAGCGGTTAATCTGGTACTTGATTATCTGCTTATCTTCGGGAATTTCGGATTCCCCGAACTTGGCATTCAGGGTGCTGCCATAGCTACAGTAATTTCGGCATGTTCAGCGCTGGCAGCGTACATAATTATTATATCCCGACGGAGATATAATTTGAAGTACCATACACTGAAAGGCTGGCGGATCGATACGGAGCTTTTCAGGAGACTTCTCCGTTACGGACTCCCCAACGGTATCCAGTTTTTTCTCGATGTTGCGGGTTTCACCGTGTTTCTTCTGCTTCTGGGAAGGCGAGGTACTGATTCACTGGCGGCCACCAACATAGCTTTCAATATTAACTCGCTGGCATTTATGCCTATGATCGGCCTCGGAATGGCGGTCTCCGTTCTTGTCGGGCAGAATCTCGGAGAGGATAATCCCGAAATGGCCGAAAGAAGCGTTTATTCGGGCTTTCATATGGCGTTCCTGTATATGGCAAGTATAGCTGCCCTGTATGTGCTGATACCCGATGTATTTTTGTCGCTCTATGCCGCAGAAGCCGATCCTGAAAGCTTTGCGGCGATACGCAGTACGACCGTCATTTTGTTACGGTTTGTAGCTCTCTACTCGCTGTTCGATTCACTCACCGTCATATTCGCTCATGCCATTAAAGGTGCGGGAGACACACGGTATGTTATGTTCATGATTGTGGTTGTTTCGACATTTATCCTGGTAATCCCCTCTTTTATTGCTTTCGAAATTTTTCATGCATCATTATATATCGGGTGGACAATAGTCACTACATATGTGTCGATTCTCGGCCTTGCATTCCTGTTCCGGTTTTTGAGAGGAAAATGGAAAAACATGAGAGTAATTGAGAATATTCCTCCGGCGCTGCCGCATACTCTGCCGGAAACACCGATAAGTGAACTGGAACCGTAAATACAAAAACAAAGGGAATTTTTATGAATTTTACTACCAACCATTATAAAAAAGGAAAAATTTTTCCTTGTATGTTTCTTGTATTCTTACTGATTTTCCCGGTCACGGTATCGTCACAGCTTCAGATTTCTCAGGGAGTCACATTTCGTGAATTAAATCAAGATGATGGCCCCTGGGCAATACAGGCGCTTGAAATAAACAGAAATACACCCGGCATCACTCTCGAAGCTGTACTTGGCGGAAGTTATATTCTGGGTATCGAGCCGCTAAACAGCATCATCGAACGGCTGACTTCCCCTAATCGTCACATACTTGCAGGTATAAACGGTGATTTTTATATCTTGAAGGCAGATCCGTTTCAGGGTGATCCCATTGGTTTATGTGTTGTGGACGGCGAAATGGTAAGCAGTCCTGTAAAACGGTCGGTATTTGTCATTTTAAAGGACGGTTCGCTCGTTATTGACAGATTCTCCATGCTTGCGGAAGTAAAAAGTGCAGACGGTGTAACTTGCCCATTGTCAGGTATCAATCAACATTGTCCTGACAACAAAATCGTTCTTCTCACATCAGCATTCAACAGTACAAACCGTCCGCAGGAAAATGCCACGCTTCTTCTTGCGGGCCCATTGCCGGAACCTTTGAAATCCGAGGGGAAATACACATTCTCAGCAATTGAAAAACACCCGGGCGATTCCGTACTTCCGATTCCACCGCAGCGGATAGCTTTGGTAGGTCGCGGTTCAGGTGCAGATTTTCTCAATAACATCGATGACAATGAATCCATTGAGTGCTCAATCAACCTTGACCCATCACCGGGAACAATACAACATGCTGTCGGCGGCGGTCCCCGTCTCTTACGAAACGGTGAAATCTCCATTGAAGCGGAACAGGAGGGTATTTCACAATCCTTTGTCGACACACGGCATCCCCGAACGGCACTCGGATACAACGATGACAGTATATTTCTGGTAACCGTGGATGGCCGTCAGGAGGGATACAGCGCCGGTATGAGCCTGCCGGAACTTGCTGCATTGCTCAAAAAATTAGGGGCAAAAGAAGCTATTAATATGGACGGCGGCGGCTCGACAACAATGTGGGTAACGGGAACAGTCCGTAACAGGCCGTCCGACGGCATGGTACGACCGATTGCAAATGGAATTCTGCTGTACAGCGCCGACGGGCAAAAATGAAAATACAGATAAAAGGAGTCATCAATGCGTGCGATCATTATAGGTGGCAGCGGACATGTCGGAACCTATCTCGTTCCTCGTCTTGTCGAATCAGGATATGAGGTTATTAATATATCACGGGGAAACCGTAAACCGTATCGTCCCCATGCAGTATGGAGTCAGGTCGAACAAATAACGTTGAACCGTTCGGAAAAGGAATCTGCCGGAACATTCGGCCGGGAAATAGTGAAACTCAAACCGGATATTGTCATCGATATGATCTGTTTCACTGAACCAAGCGCAAAACAGCTTGTCGAGGCGCTGCGGGGAAACATCCGGCATTTCCTTCACTGCGGAACGATCTGGGTTCATGGACACAGCGCTGTAGTGCCAACCACTGAAAACCAGCCCCGCCAACCGTTCGGTGAGTACGGCATTCAAAAAGCAGCCATCGAAACTTATCTGCTGCATGAGGCGCGGCAAAACGGATTTCCGGTAACAATTCTGCATCCGGGACATATTGTCGGACCGGGCTGGCCCCCGCTTAATCCTGCGGGACATTTTAACCTCGATGCCTTTCAACAACTTGCTGCCGGTAAATCGTTAACTCTCCCTAATCTGGGAATGGAAACTGTCCATCATGTCCATGCTGATGATGTCGCACAGGCATTTATGAAGGCTGTCGAATACTGGAGTACGGCAACGGGTGAAAGTTTCCATGTAGTTTCTCCGAAAGCGCTCACATTGAGGGGATATGCGGAAGCAATATCCGCATGGTTCGGGAAAACACCCGATTTAGAGTTTTTGCCATGGGAAAAATGGCGCACGACAGTCACGCCGGAAGATGCCGAAATGACCTGGGATCATATAGCTCACAGTCCGAATTGCAGCATTCAAAAAGCACGGAGACTCATCGATTACAATCCACGGTATAGTTCTCTCGAAGCGGTATATGAGGCGCTCGAATGGATCATTGCCCATGATAAAATTAAAGTTCCCTGAGCTTGTCGAAGGGAACAGACGTATCTGAATGAGCAAGAAATTTATAACGTTTTGATTTTACCAAAAATCTGTTTAATTAGATATTAAAGAACATCCGGTACATAAAACTTCAGAATAAGTGCTATGGACGATAATATTCAATCACTCTGGCAGATCGGACGTTATTTCATACTGTTCGGGCTTGTGCTATATCTTATTCTCGCTACCTATATGGCGACGTTTCAGTCGCGGTTTGTGTATTATCCAACTTACGAGATTGAAAGTAATCCTGAAAATATCGGCCTCGAATATGAACGTATCGATTTCAAATCAACCGACGGCACTGCGCTGACCGGCTGGTTTATTCCTGCCGCTGAAAACAAAGGTGTCGTTTTATTCTGCCACGGGAACGGTGGAAACATTTCTCACCGTCTGGAAACCATCGCAATTCTCAATAAACTCGGGTTGAGCACATTTATATTCGATTATCGCGGTTACGGACAAAGCAAAGGTAAACCATCGGAAAAGGGGACCTACCGTGATGCGGAAGCAGCGTGGCGCTATCTGATCCAAGATAGAAAGGTTCCGGCAAACAATTTAATAATTCACGGGCGTTCGCTCGGAGGCTCGATTGCCGCATGGTTAAGCGCCAAACACATACCCGAAGTCTGCATTCTCGAATCGACCTTTACTTCAGTTCCGGATTTAGGAGCCGAATTTTATCCCTGGTTGCCGGTCAAGCTTTTATCACGCTTCAGCTATTCAACAATATCTTACATAAAGAAAATCACCTGCCCAGTGCTGATAATACACAGCAGTCAGGATGATCTGATACCCTTCAAACACGGGCACACATTGTTTGAGGCAGCAAACGAACCCAAAGAATTTCTGGATATTCACGGCGCACATAACGACGGATATATACTTTCGAAAGAACGTTATAGCGCCGGTTTGGAAGCCTTTCTGGACAGGAATTTTTATTAATAAAAGGATCTATTCATGGCTGTCGTTACACAACAAATCGAATTCTCAACACATGGAAACGCAGAAATAGTTGATATTACACCTGATATCAGAAATTTATTATCGGGATCGGGACTGTCAGACGGCATCGTAACCGTATTTGTTCCCGGAGCCACCGGCGGAGTCACTACCGTCGAATACGAACCCGGCCTTGTGCAGGATCTGAATGAACTGTGGGAACGTATTATACCGTCGAACAAAACATATCACCATGACCGCGCATGGGGTGACGGCAATGGTCATTCGCATGTACGTGCATCGCTGCTCGGTCCCTCTCTAACCATACCGTTCTGCAGCGGGACGCTTACACTGGGCACATGGCAGCAGGTGATTTTCATCGATTTCGATGTTCGGTCACGGTCACGGCGTTTAATACTCCAGTTTATGGGAGAATAGGGTCCGACATGTAATCCTAAAGATATGTATTATATTATCATGTCATTGCGATGAATAAAATGACGAAGCAATTTTAACGAATATCCAGGTTTTAAAAATATGACCTAAATTTTTAATCACTCACTTCAAAAACGGTACGAAATCATGAACTCATATAATGGTATCAAACGGCGTGATTTTCTGAAAACATCATCGACTGGTTTGCTTCCGTTTATTATGTATGGATGCAGTTTATCCGGAGTTACTCCAGGTAAAAAACCGAATATTCTCTTCCTGTTCACCGATGACCAGCGGTTCGATACCATTCATGCGCTGGGTAATGAGGATATTATTACTCCCAATATGGATTCGCTGGTAAAAAACGGCGTTTCATTTTCCAACGCTTATATCATGGGAGGAACCAGCCCCGCTGTATGTGCTCCCAGCCGTTCCATGCTCATGACCGGCCGGACTCTGTTCAGAATCGGCAAACAGGGATTATGGGAGTACTCTATTCCCGAGGAGCATCCTACTATGCCCGAGACTTTCCGCAAGGCCGGATACACAACGTTCGGAACCGGTAAATGGCATAACGGGCCTCCTGCTTATGCGAGAAGCTTTTCAGACGGCGACAAAATATTTTTCGGCGGCATGAGCGACCATTACCGTGTCCCATATTGCGATTTTGCTCCCGACGGGAATTACTCTGACGGTGAAGCGATGCAGGAATTACGGAAACGTGCTCAGGAACGTGAACCGGGAAAACATTCGAGTGAACTATTCAGCGATGCGGCGATCGAATTTCTGGATAATTACACCGGCGACAATCCGTTTTTTTTGTATGTTGCATATACCGCGCCCCATGATCCGCGTGATATGCCCGAAGAATTCCGTGCCATGTACGATCCGGACAAGATTCCGCTGCCGAAAAACTTTCTGCCAGAGCATCCGTTCGACAACGGCGAACTGAAAATCCGCGATGAACAGCTTGCTCCCTGGCCACGTACACCGGAAATCATTCGACGGCATATTGCGGACTATTATGCCATGATTACCCATCTCGACTATCACATAGGCCGCGTTATCGATGCTTTGAAGCAATCGGGTCATGCTGATAACACCATCATTGTTATGGCAGGCGACAACGGGCTTGCTGTGGGACGTCACGGGCTCATGGGCAAGCAAAATGTGTATGATCACAGTGTCCATGTGCCGCTGATAATATGCGGGCCCGGTATCCCGAAAGGTGAAACGAGGGATAATTTCTGCTATCTTCCGGATATATTCCCGACGTTGTGTGATGCTGCCGATGTTCCCGTACCTGCCACCGTTGAGGGTATGAGTCTGCTTCCGGCAATAAATGATTCCAAATCAGAGACACGAAATTCCCTCTTTTTTGCATATATGGACTACCAGAGAAGCGTCCGGGAAAAACGTTTTAAGCTCATCGAATATAACGTCAAAGGTGTTCGTACGACACAACTGTTCGACCTTGAAAATGATCCGTGGGAAACAAACAATCTGGCCTCAAATCCGGGCTATACCCAACAACTGACCCGTCTGCGGATAGAATTGACAGCATGGAAAGAGAAACTCGGTGATTCGGGTCCTTTCTGGGAAGGATTCTGAAAAGTAAGTTAAAAATATCTCCGATGGCCTTATTAAATATTACAAAAGATACATTACTCAATTTATAATTTTCTGTCAGATTGAAAAAAAAGCTTGACAGAACCGGTGCTGTTTGTTAAAATTGGTAAATATGGTTAGTTTTATAAAAATGGTTAATATAGTTAATAAGGAAAGTTACAAGAAAGATGCCGAAAAAAACTCGTCATGAATCTATCCCGGATCCGCTTCTGACAACAGGCGACATAGCTAATTACTGTCATACCGGTATGACACAGGTGAACCGGTGGATTAAACTGGGTAAACTTGAAGCATTTCGTAATCCCGGCGGCCATTACCGTGTCACCAGAAAAAAATTCAGGGAATTCCTTGAAAAAAACGGTATGCCAATCATTGAGGAATTTTTTCGGGGTGTCAAAAAGAAAAAAATATTGATTGCCGATGATGATACACATCTGGCAAACATGATCGGTGATGTATTACTGTCCCGATACAAAGACATTGAGCTTAAAATTGTGCATAACGGGTACGACGCGCTCATTACCGTGGGCAATTTTATCCCGGATATAGTGATTCTCGACATTAGAATGCCAAAGATTGACGGACTCGAGGTGTGCCGCCGTATCCGTGAAAATGAGACACTTTCTTCAGGTATAAAGATTCTTGCAATAACAGCTCATTCTGACTATACCAGAGAAAAGGTATTAAAAAGCGGTGCGGATGAATATTTGCTCAAACCGCTCGATATGGATGTGCTGCTTGAACATGTAGAAAATTTAACGTAACCGTTAATTCTATAGTTTTTTCTTTTATCAGATAGTAAAATCTTCGTCAACTTTGGCCTTAAAATCCGGAGTTGAATCATGATTTTCAACACTATCATACATGCAATACGGTCACGGTTAGCGACCAGACTGATTCTTGCCGTTGTACTGCTTCTCAGTGCAGTCTCTATTATTCTGACTACATTCTTCATAACAAGGCAAGAAAAGCTCCTTACAAAAGAACTCTATAAACGTGCAAATGCACTGGCACAAAATCTTGCGTATAACAGCAGGCATTATCTTTTATTACCAGACAGGTCGACTATTCAATCCTTCGTTACCGGCGTTAAAGAAGAAGCAGATATCAACAATGTATATTTAACAAATCTCGACGGAACCATACTCGCCTCAACCGACACTTCTCAGACGAAAAAAATAATTCCTATATCGGCAGAAAATGAACTGACTTACAAAGAAGCATGGATTTCGATAGATGACGAAACTAAAAGAGTGATTGTCCCCGTTGAAGTTGCAATACCTTTTATTGACACTGATGCCATGCTTATTCCTGCCTCGGCTGATTCCATAACACAACAATATGATAATTTACGTCAAATTACATTTTTTCATCCTTGTTTTAATCATACCAGCGATGAGGTTACGTTTTCAACTACGTCTGTTGCCGAAGACTATAATATGTTTTCAATTATGAGTGCTTCACTTTCAAATCGCAGATTGCGTGTTCTTATTGAATCTGCATCGAATCCCTCATGGAGTCATAACGGATATTATCTGGCTTTTAACAAAAGAATAGCTCCGAGAATTACTGAATTGACATTGTATGAAATAGAAACCGGCAGTTCAAAAGGTATAATAA
>JAFGMP010000415.1 GCA_016927495.1 Candidatus Latescibacterota bacterium
CTGGAAACTGGGTGAGGGAACACCCGAAGATATTCGAACATCGCTTGTAGAAAAGGGACGGTCGATTTCGATCGGCTCGATCAGAAATATGCTGGGCATTATGATGCAGAAAGGGTATCTCTCCCGGAAAAAAAATGGCAAAGCATATTATTACCGTGCCAGTATCATCAGGGATGAAGCGCGCAAGAACATGATCAGGGACTTGCTCGTAAATGCTTTTGAAGGTTCGGAATCTCTAATTGTCGCTGCACTGCTCAACACCGGCGAAATCCGTGAAGAGGAGCTTGAAGAAATCAGACGTCTTGTTTCGGATACCGATAAGGGAGAGGCCTCATGATTACGGCTGAATTGTTATCCGGCTTTAACAGAATTGCGTATGAGGTTATGCACTATCTCTTGTCTGTCTTGTGGCAGTCCACCATTCTGATTAGTGCTGTGGGACTGCTTTCGTTTTTACTGTGCAGAAAGAATGTGAAAATCAGGCATGGTTTATTGGTTGGAGTAATGTTAATAATTCCGGTGCTGCCGTTGCTTTCCTCTCTTGCCGGTCAATCGGGAGTACATCGTAAGGAAATAGCGGTACTGCCTGCCTATTCAATTTCCCCGCGACAAATCATACCCCCAACGACTGAACCGTTACGTGATAAACCACAGGCACAGGAATTATTACTATCAAATACTATTATACCAGCCAAAGCACCGGCCCATGAACACATATCAATTCTCGATTATCCCTGGCTGTGTGTTTTACTGGCCTATTTGGTTGTTGCAGTATATTTCCTTCTGAAAATATTGAGCGCCCGGGTACGAATCCGGCACTGGATAGCCTCAGGAAATGCGGTTATCGATGAACACACTATTGATCTATTCTCAGGATTGAAGAGTCAGTTTAGAATCATGAGAGAAGTATATATTGTCGAGAGCCCCTGCGTCACTGTTCCCTTTACAATCAGGACATTTCAGCCGGTTATACTTCTCCCTGAAGGTTTTGCCGAACAATTATCCGAAAATGAATTGAAAGCAACTGCAATCCATGAACTTTCTCATGTAAAATGTAACGATGCACTGACAGCCACATTGATTTCTCTAATCCGAACGTTTTTTTTCTTTCATCCGCTGATATGGATCGCGGCCAAACAGATTTCGTATCTTGCCGAACTTGTTTGTGATAATGCTGTAATGGAATTGTCCTCCGATTCTGCTTCGTACGCCGGATTACTGTCTCGGATTGCTGAAAATATTCCCCGTCGACTGCCCACCGAATATGCTGCGGGAATCATTTTTTCAGGGAGTGTATTTTACCGCCGTATGAAGGTTTTACTGTCTGAAAAGGGAATTCAAATTCAGAGGCTGTCACGGCTGGCTCTTACCGGAACGGCTGTGGGTATTTTTCTTTCACTTGCCATTGCGCTTGCCGTACCGCTGGCTGAAAAAGGTACACAGTCGATGATAACCATATCAGGCAAAGTAATAGTGGATGATAAACCTGTGGCCGGAGCTAAAATTTTTGTGTTTTACCAATCCGAAAGAAAATTCGAACAAAAGTCGGTGACGGATAAAAATGGTATGTTTACAGTAAGTATATCTGAAAGTTTACTTACCGGAGAACGATGGAATCGGCTTGCGATAATAGCCCGGCATGACAAATATTCGTTCGGGTGGAAGTATTTAACCGATGAAGAAAAAAACGATACAATTAGTATTAACCTGTTTAAACCCGAAACGATAACCGGTACGATTAAAGATGAATCCGGTAATCCGATAAAGAATGCTGACATAAATGTATTACATATCGGTTATTCATCCGGAATGGATGTATTTGACACCAACCTCTTGTTTTTAGGAGGTAAATATAACGAATTCGGTACCGGAACCGATCAAAACGGCAATTTTACGTTAGATATGGTGCCCGAAGGATCGACGGTAGCCCTTTATTGTGTGGCACCCGGATTTGCATATGTATGGAAAAGCCCGGTTACGGCCGGAACAGAAGGAATTCCGATAGTACTGAAACCCGAAGGCCGGATAGAGGGATCGGTAGTATCATCATTACCCGATATATCTGTCAAAAACATAAGTATCGGAGCACAGGGTATTCTTTACAGTTGGTGGGGGGAAACAACAACCGACGAAAACGGCACATATATTCTGAAAAATTTACCCGAAGATTACTATAATGTCTTTGTGTTGGATGATTTGCCGGATTGTACGGCAGCGGCTCAGGAAAGTGTTAAAGTTGGACCGGGGACGACTATTAAAAACGTTGATTTAATACTTATTGAGGGGGGATTTATTACCGGAAAAATTATAGATACCGAAACAGGCCAGGGATTCATAACTGATGAACATGCAGATGTCGCAATTTATGGCCCATCCAGACCTAAAAGCGGCGCTGCGGTTCAAACTTCAAAAATTCAGCCTGACGGGTCGTACAAAATTCGTGCTGCACCGGGAAAAAATTATATCTATAAGATGCAACTGGGATTTCCCTGGACTTTGGAAGATATACAAGGTGATAATTATCACTGGGTTGATGTCAAAAATGGTGAAACTATATCAGAAGTAAATTTTTATGTGAAAAAAGATAAAGAAAAAAAGGTAACTGTTAAAGTAACTACACCGGATGGCAGTCCTGCTAAAAACATTTTGATTCAAAGTCTGAGTGAGGGAGGATTTATTGAATTTCCTTCATTGGGAAGGACTGATAAAGACGGTATTGTCGAAATCAATCGTTTCAGGGTTAAGATGAACAAGACGATAATGGCAGTGGATA
>JAFGMP010000416.1 GCA_016927495.1 Candidatus Latescibacterota bacterium
AGTCGCAACAACTCTTCAAAGCCAGCAGACCTGAATGTACAATACAGGAAATGAACGTGTCAAGAAGCTTTTAACAGATAAGGGGCTATACAGTACGCATGTTTTGCTTGACAGCTTTCCAATAGAAACATGTTCTCAAACACGGCATTTAAATAAGGAATGCGTATCAATCCTTTAACGTATAGGGACACAATGGTTTCAATAGTAACGCCATTATACAACTGTGAAAAATTCATTGCCGCAACAATAGAATCCGTCATTTTGCAAAGCTATACCGACTGGGAGATGCTCATTGTTGATGACAATTCGGATGACGCATCCGCGGACATCGTGTCGGATTATGCGCATAAGGACGGGCGTATACGCCTGTTTCACAACAAGACAAATCAGGGAGCCGGCGCAAGCAGAAACATCGCAATACAGGCTGCAAAGGGAGAAATCATTTTTTTTCTCGACAGCGATGACATCTGGTTACCCGGGAAACTTGAAAAGCAGATTTCATTTATGTTGACCGGCAATCATCTTTTCACTTTTACCGCGATTGAAAAGATAGACGAAAACGGTAATTTGCTCAAGAAGCAACCGGAATATCCGAAGGCAAGACTGACTTACAAACAGGCTTTGAAATACAATCCGATAGGCTGTCTTAGTGCAGCATACAATTGCGAAATGCTTGGAAAAGTATTCATGCCTCAGATACGCAAACGCCAGGATTACGCGCTTTGGCTGGCACTATTGAAAAAGACCGATGCCCATTGTCTGCAGCAGGTTCTGGCCCGTTACAGGGTAAGAAAAGAATCGATTTCATCAAACAAACTGGATCTTGTGAAATATCAGTGGCGTCTTTATCACGAGATAGAGCGCTTATCATTACTGAAATCTTTGGCCTGCATCGGAAGCTGCACACTTCATAAAATTCTGGATAAATGATGAAAGTTGATATTTCGGTAGTCGTACCTGTCTATAACGTCGAAAAATACATCGAACGCTGCCTCAATTCACTCAAGCGGCAGGAATGTATCAGCTGCGAATTCGTCATAGTAAATGACGGTTCAAGCGATTCTTCTTTGCAGATAATCAATAAAATTTGCGCAGACGACAGACGTTTTGTTGTCATTGATCAGAAAAACGGCGGATGGGGAAGCGCCGTTATGCGGGGTATTGCCGAGGCTAAAGGTGCCTATCTATCGGTGCTTGATTCCGATGACTGGCTGAAAAAAGACGCACTGTCGGAAATTTACCGAATGGCTCTTGACGGTGACTACGACATCGTGATCGGCGGCAAAACCTATGTATACAGCGACGGACGCGAAGTGCAATTTGACCAGCAAAGCGCTTACCTGCGAAAACCTCCCGAAAATGGAAGCTGCGAATTTGGGGATCGGGATTTCTTCAAATTTTATCATCTGAACGCTTCTCCGCACGGAAAACTTTTCAGAACATCCATCTGCCGCGACATTCCGCTGCCGCTTCGCATCTCATACGGAGATAACGCCCTGTATTATCTGGCCCTGCTCAAAGCGGAAAAAGTATTTTATACAAATTCATACTTCAGTTACTGCCATCTGATCGACCGTTCTGGAAACAGCAGGGGGGCCGATGCCGAAAAACGCGTATCACAGCATGTAGACGTGTTTCTTCACATTCTTGAAAAAAGCGAATCCTGCGATACGGAAAAAAAGCAGCAGCTTGCGAACAGATTACTGTATACAACAGCACGGCTCTACAGAGAAAGCCGCACTTCAAGCTTTCTGAATGAAAATCTCAAAGCCAAATTCGCCACTATAAACCGAATATGCGAACAAATTGGAATAAAATACAAGACTGAAGTCAAACTTCCCGTTCGTCTGTATACGTTACTGTTTCAAAGCGCCATCAGAGCGTACGGAATACAAAAATAAGCGGCTTTCGGCCGCTTATTTTTGTATTCATGCGAAGTTCAGAATATCACCCGCCAAATTCTTTTTTCACGGCCTCAAGAGCATGATAAAAGACATGATGCATGTCATAATACTTATAGTCTGCCAAACGTCCGCCGAAAATCACATCAGTTGCGGCATCGGCCATCGAACGGTATTTACGATAGAGAAGATCGTTTTTTTCGTCATTTACCGGATAATAGGGTTCATCCCCCTTTTTCCATTCTGCGGGATACTCGCGTGTTACAACAGTTTTCGGCTGTGTACCGAATTCAAAGTGCTTGTGCTCAATGATGCGGGTATAAGGAACCTCTCTCTCGTTATAATTGACCACGGCATTGCCCTGATAATTGTCGGTGTCAAGCGTCTCGTGTTCGAAACGAAGACTGCGATATTCGAGTGTACCGAGGCTGTAACCGAAGTACCGGTCAATCATACCGGTAAAGACTGTCTTGTGCGCAAGATTATCGAACCCGGCCTTATCGGCAAAATAATCGGTTTCCAGACGAAGATCGGTATCCCCCAGCATCTTTTGAAAGATCACATTGTAGCCGCCGACCGGTATGCCCTGGTAGATATCGTTAAAATAATTATTATCGTAGGTATAGCGAAGCGGCAGTCGCTTGATAATAAAGGCCGGCAGTTCTTTCGCGTCACGTCCCCACTGTTTCTCGGTATAACCCTTGATCAGCTTATAGTAGATATCGGGCCCGACCAGCGACAGCGCCTGCTCTTCAAGATTTTGCGGATCCGTGATTCCGGTCGAGGAAACCTGCTCACGAATCTTCTGTTTTGCCTGTTCGGGTGTGATGACACCCCACATTTTATTGAAAGTATTCATGTTAAAAGGAAGATTATACAGCTCATCCTTATAGCGCGCAACAGGTGTATTCGTATAACGGTTGAAAGTGCAGAACTGCGAGACATAGTCCCAGACCTCTTTCATGCTTGTATGAAAAATATGCGCGCCGTAGACATGCACATTGATGCCTTCGACACAGTCGCAGTACATATTGCCGCCGGCATGGGGCCGCTTGTCGATCACGAGCACTTTTTTTCCCCGCTTTTTTGCTTCATACGCAAAAGTCGCACCGAAAGGACCGGCACCGACGATGAGATAGTCATAGGGTTTTGGCATTATTTATATCTCCTCAAATTCACAAGATTTACGATTCAACAGACACGATAAAACATAACACTCTAAACATATGTTTTATTTTCAGGAAAGAAAATCTGCCGTAAAATTTTTATATGATTTACAATCAAAACGGCTGAAAAAGCCCACAGGAATTTGATGCCCATCACCATCCAGAACATACCAGTTGCCGACAAATCAAAACCAGAAAGATAACCCCTTATTAGTTTCCAGGGAAATACATTTAGCTCAATCAGATGAAAGCATAGTATAATCAAAGTATTTCTACCGATATAGGAGAAAATCCGACTAAGTATCTCCAAACGGGATATAATAATTGAAAAATGAATAATAAAGTATATAGCACACACAGCGCCAATAACATCAAGAAAACCATTCTTCAATGTACAGCTTACAAGACTTAATCTGCTATATTTTATACAGATAAACCAAACCAGCCCTCCTAAAATTAGAAACGGTAACGGGATTTTTTTATCAAAAATACTATTTTCTCGAAATAGAAACCCCGCATACATAAATACAATTCCAACCATTCCCGACTGAATACTAAAAGGGAGCCAAATAAGCTTTGCCGTAGAATACCCGATATAAGAAATTAATAAAATAAAAATTGGCAGAATCCATTTCTTCTGATGAAATGTCGAAAATAGATATTCAGCACTAAACAAAGCCAGTAAAAACCAGATAGCTCCTATAGGACGAATCGGAATAGGCGAATTAAATGTTCTACCACTACCATAAATTGCTGCGACAGCCCAAGAGCTTGTTTTTTCAATTACAGCTGAATGATCTCCACTTATCAACAGATAAATAGCAGAAAGCACAATAACCATCAATGAAGTAAATAAATACGGAACCAACAATCGTCTGAAATTTTTTTTCACCAGTAGTTCTGCATTAATTGCTTTAAAAAAATAACCGCTAATAAAAAAGAACAAAGGAATATGAAAAGTAAATATAAAAATTCTAATTATATTATCGCTTTTTAGAGAATGACCAAAAATCATCAATATTATACCTATTGCCTTTGCTATATCAAAATGCGCCATTCTTTTTGTCATATTTATCCTCTCGTTTTTTATCACATACCTTAAAAAGTTGTATTGAGGCTACTTAATACTTGATTCAGCCCTATACCCACTTTGATCACTGTTTTTCAAAATTTATTGAGTATATCCACTTACACAATCAAATTCTTTACTTGACTTTATAAGAACAGAAAACACCTTGAGCCTGCCCCGATTTGGTAGACACGACGTTAAGCCATTAATATAATGGTAAACGGAGGTC
>JAFGMP010000417.1 GCA_016927495.1 Candidatus Latescibacterota bacterium
GAGGTATCAATCAGACTGTCATTTTAGTCTGGAAGCGGATAAAATGAGGAAATCAGTTATTATAATAAAGTTTTGTAATTATTGTACTGACAATGAATTGAACAAGGAAAGGACCTGCTCATGAAACACTCCGAAACACTCTGCAGCAGACGGACATTTTTGGCTGTAAGCTCTAGTATCGCTGCCGGGAACTGTATTATTCGCGGTACTTCGCCTGTTCGCGCACAAGAGAAAATTTCAACGAGCGAGAAAAAAAAGCAGGAACTGTCAGATACGGGGTATAAACTCGGTTTTGACTACCTGTCGAACGGGAAATACCCCGGATGTGCCCTCTGTACTATCGCGGCTATTCAGGACACCTTAAACATACGGGATGACACTATATTCAAAGCGGCAACGGGCATGTCAGGTGGCGGCGGCGGAACAAGAATCGGCAATTGCGGAAGCTACACCGGCTGTTCGTTGGTTATCGGGCAGCTCTGCGGCTGTGACCGTCCTCAGCAGAGTTACAAGGACGACTATCAAAAAGCCTCCGGTGTGGTAAAAAAGGTTTCGGATGAATTTGTCAGCGAATACGGATCAGTTATCTGCCGTGAGATAAAAATAATTGTGGATGACCGCTACGATTATGCCAAGAACAATGAAGGGATTACTCAGAAACTAAAAACCGAAGCGCTGGGCAAGTGCAGTACGGTCGTTGCAAAAGGAGCGCAATGGGCTGTGGAACTGATTTTAGATGAGGGGCTGGTGAAAATATAAATGAATTTTCCCGATGTAACCGTCGATAAATTCATATGGTTAAATGGATAATTGGCACAAAATATTTTCCTGTTGAAAAGCCCCGAGAGAGCACGATTTTTCCGGAAAAGAAACGCAGCCTGTTTGAGCGAATCGGAGATTTGTGAGTTCTGCGTTTCCCGGAAAAAACGTAGTGAACGAGGATAATGGCTTTTCATGAGGGCGAACTTTCTTTTGTTACTTTTCTTTGCAGCGTTCAAAGAAAAGTAAGTAAATAATTGATAAAGTTATCGTATCAAATATCATCAAAAAATTCCTTTAAAAGAAAGGAAGTATTACCATGAACCGTCACGTCAAATTGCTGTCAGGTATCGCTGCTGTGGTATCAGTGATCGTATTGGTGATTGTATTGGTGAGTATGTTCATATTGTCAGCTCCGATTACCCCCGTAAAAGCTCAGAAAACGGCCGGAACAGGTAAATATCAGCAGATATCGAACGATCTTGCCACATACAGCAAACAACTTCGTGAGGAAAACCCTGATGTCGTGAACAATTTATTTGAAATGAGCCGTGCCGTATTTGCACCCGGCGCTCTCGACACAAAAACGAAGGAGCTTATTTGTCTCGGTATAGCGGTGGCCAACCGCTGCGATGGCTGTATAGCGTCACATACCCGCGCCTCAGTCAAAGCTGGCGCCACCCGTGAAGAGATAATCGAGGCTCTTGGTGTGGCAGTCCTCATGGGCGGCGGCCCCTCATATGTGTATTCGACTCATGTGCTGGAAGTTATGGATGAGATGAAATAGGCAAATGAATATGATATGGTGAATGTCGGTTTAATACAATGTTGAAATTGCACCTGTCTTAACAAAACCGAAAGGAGTCGACAATGTATAGGTACATATTTCTCATTATTTTGATTTTAGCTTGTAACCTCTCAACTGGTCTCATTACCGCCCAAGAGCCATTAACTATCGAACCGAATATCGAACCAGGAAAAGTCTACAACCTCGATACACTGCCCAAAACATGGTTTGACTTTGTTTTCCCGAGCCGTGCAATATGGGGAAAAAACACCGGGATATGCTGGTTTTCGTATGGACCCAACACAGCATTACCCGGCGATGGCCCTTTGGAGGTAGATGAATCCCTGATCTACGTTATCAAAGGACCCATAACAGTTACAACAAACAATGGTGATAAAATTTTACATGATACAGACTGTATGCTATTCAAGAAAGGTGACACGTGTAATATATCAACAGGCCCGGATTCTGCTGAATTCCTCGCAATTTTCTGGCCATTAGCTCCATGGATAGTATCCATGAAATACTTTGGAACTCCTCCCGGTGTTGCTATAGCTCCTTCAACTGTCCCTACATTACCCCCTGACTCTACGATGTGCCTCCGTAAACTCGATAAAGTTATACTGGAGGAAAATATTCTTGGGCGCCTTGTACAATGTGAACGGGGACAGCTGCGTAATTTCACGTTTCTTGGAGATGCTGTTATATCTTCTGTCACATCGGACGGTGAGGAATTTCTGTTTGTCATGCGCGGTTCGCTTGAAAAAACAATTGACGGCGAAACAGTTGTAATGAACGCCGGTGATGTGGTATACATCCCTGAGGGAAAAGTTCATTCAACAAGAGCCGGCCAATATGGCTGTGAAATACTTGCTCTCGTAACTCCTGCATATGGTAATTATATCACAAAGTATAAGCAGAACAGTGTGAAAATAGATGCCATAGTCTCGCAATCCAAACCTGATGTAGTTGTTGATGGAGCAACTCTTGATCCGATCATGTCAGGTAACTCCGAGGGGCCCTCATGGATACATGGGAAATTATATTTTTCTGACCAGGCTGCCGGTGTGTATGTGGTCAACCCGGACGGTTCATGTAAGCATATTCTGAAAGATTCACGAACATGCGGAACAACAGCGCTTCCCGACGGAAACCTCGCCGTATGCGATCTGAAAAATGGCCGTGTCATCGAACTATCACCTGAAGGTGAAATAGTGAAAACACTTGCTGACTCTAAAAGCGGCCTTTTTGAGGGGAATCCCAACGACATTATCGCCGATGCAAAAGGGGGAGTATATGTAACTATAAATAATATGTCGGGAACGCTCGAAAAATCAAATGTTATCGTATATATCACTCCTGAAGGTAAGGTTCGTAAGGTCACAGATTATAAGGATATTAACTTCCCCAACGGCATTGCACTGAATACCGATGGCTCAATTCTTTTTGTCAGCTCAAGTGAAAAGGTTTTGTGGATGTTCGACGTACAGGATGACGGATCAATTTCAAATAAACGGCAGTTTGCCAGTTTCATACCTTCGGACGGTCAAATTGGGCGAGCGAATACAAACAGTTTGGCCGATGGTATTGAGATCGACACAGAAGGCAATATCTATGTTGCTACTGCCATGTTAGGTGGTATTCAGGTATTCAGCAGAGCAGGCGAGTATATCTCTACAATTCCGGTTCCTTCGACAAATCTTGTGTTTGGTGGCGAAGATCGCAAAACGCTCTATATAACCTCACAAGGGAAAGTGTTTTCGCTGAAAATGAAGGTGGCCGGTATAAAGTAACAGAAAAAATGATTCCTATGTCATTGTCGTGGCAGGATCCATGTCGACCGCCGTCCTGGTGGAGTAGCGTATTAACTGAAAACCCTTGGTGTTGCAATTCTCATGGGCGGCGGCCCCTCGTATGTGTATTCAACCCATGTACTGGAAGTTGAGGATGAGATGAAATAAGGAAAATGGAAAGGAGTATGCCAATGTCGAATGTTATTTCTCGCAGAGAAGCTCTTCTTTTTACAGCTTTAGGCGCAATGTCAACCGGAAGTAGTATTTCCTATGCACAGGGAGCATCCGGTAATAGAAAATCGGTTATGAAGTATGTTCGGTGTTATGCTGATGCAGATGGCGAATCACATCTCGAAGATGTGGAACTTGACATGCCGGTGCAGGATTTTGGAACAGCAAATGTTCCGGATCTTGCCATGACAAAATCATTGAATGCATCAAAAATATTTTTTGTTCGTGTCGAAGCAAATAAACCGGAACACCGTGAGATGGATTGGCATACGCCGCCGGATCGCAGATTCGGAATCTGGCTTGAAGGAGAAACCGAGATAATCACCAGCGATGGCGATATACGTCATTTAGGCCCTGGCGATGTCGCGCTGGCGGAGGACACTACCGGCAAAGGGCATCGGTCACGGAACTTACGGGATGTTTTGATAGCGTTTGTTACGCTCTCGGAAGAATCATAACAAGGAAGAAGAATTATACATATCCAGAATTAATATATTGTCTTTCAAACAAAAGGAAGGAGCCACACTATGTGTAAACGTCTCATCTTTCTCTTGTCATTGATACTCCTCAATAATTCTAATGTCTACTCTCAGGAAAAACTCCAGCCTATTGGCGAAGAAGCCTATCAGGTATTGTTACGGTTTTATCAGTATGATAAGGATATTCCTCTCGATGTCCGTATTGTTGAGAAAATGGATATGGACAATTGTGCGCGCGAGAAGATAGTGTTCACAGGGATAAGGAACAGTCGGGTGCCGTCGTATCTGGCTATTCCAAAAATGGGGAAGCCGCCGTACCCAGTAATTCTATTACTTTACGGAATGGGACAAACAAAGGATGACTGGTGGAATAAACTACGAAAAGCAAATGTAGGTTACTTTGTTATCGAAGAACTGCTTGCTCAAGGCTACGCTGTTTTTACGATGGATTATCCATATCATGGAGAGAGAATATCGGAAAATGAATATGAAAACATATATAAGGCTTTTATCGACGGGAGAAAGCAATGGAGAGTTTTTGATACGGTTGTCACATCATGTATTGAATATCGCAAAGCCATTGATTACCTCTCAACTTGCGCTGAGATTGATTCATCTCGTATCGGTATCCTCGGTTACAGTCTGGGCGGAGTAATGTCATGCTGTTTATCTGCTGTAGAGCCACGTATACGGGTGACTGTGGACTGTGTCGGATATTCACCTGACAGCATAGATTATGCACCAAGGATTCAACAGCCGATACTTTTTATGATGGCAAAAAAAGATACATGGTATGATGAAAGGAAATGTGAACGCTTACTTGAGAATGTTGGTAGCCAAAAGAAAAATCTCATTTGGTATGACACAGGACACAGCATCCCACAAGAATACTCAAAAGAGGCATCAAAATGGTTTAAGGAACATTTGTAAAAGTTTAATTGATTTTGTTTTAATATTTATAATTACGCAACCCATGGGAGGTTTAAAATGAAAAGCTCACGAAGAGAATTTTTAGGAGCCGCAGCAGGACTGGCATTAGCCGGAAGCACTAAGCCTGAGAAAATACATGCTGCAAACGCCGGTACTAATCAGATTGTGAATATTTATGACAACATCGTTTATGAAGCCGGAGATGCCATTCCTGACTGGGGATTTTCAGCGTACATCACGTACAACGGGAAAACCATACTCTTTGACGCTGGCACCTATCCGGAAATCTTCAAACACAATACAACAGTATTTGGCGTCGATTTGGTCGCAGTAGATACCGTGATTCTTTCCCACAATCATATGGATCACAAAGGTGGGCTCGATTACTTCCTTGACGCATATGAGGATTACACCTTATACCTGCCGAATGAATGGAATATCGGCGGGCCTTTCCCGACAATATTTAAAAAGGATGGAACCTATGCACGAGGTTACAGTTACCGTCACAGGAATACGCAGTATGTAATTGAACATACTGAAATTTCCAACGGCATCCATATTATAGCAACTGAATCACCTATAATAGGTACATCATGGGGGTATCCTCCGCATGAGGAAAAACCTTTGTTTATGGGTTTACCTGAACTATCCCTCGCCCTTGAAAATGGCACCGGACAAGTTATACTTATTTCC